>CALRBD010000008.1 GCA_943353855.1 uncultured Candidatus Saccharimonas sp. | reverse complement strand
TTTTGCCATTTTTGAGAGCTCCTTCTTTATATTTGTAGTGCTTATGTATAGTGTACCATGACTGATAATAAATAATAGCTTGACACGCTGCTTAAGCTTATGTACAATCACGATATTCTTTGCACATCAAATTGGTGTCGTAAGAAAAACAAAAATATATTAAAAAACAAAATCATGACAGTAATTTTTGAGACGATTATTGTTCATGCGAATGTGGGGGAGAATTATGGGAATTAAAATAAAAACAATAAGTAGGGAGTTCACGGTGGAAGTAAAAATCAAACGCCCAAGTTGGCAGCAGTTCCTTCAGTACTAGGAAAAAAGTACTAAAATTTATACGTAGTTGTTACGAAAAAGTGTATGCGATCCTGATAAGGGATCGCGTTTTTGTTGAGGGCAAAAAAGATTAATTGTTCGATTATTTAAGTAGCGTAATATATAAGGTATGACCCAATTTTTACTTTTCATTCTAATGGCCACAATGTTAGCTCTTGCTCTCTGGATTGTCGGCAGTATCTTCTCATCTAGGGTTAGTGAGCCAAACTATGAACGCCTTGCTATAAAAAAAGGTTACGAAATTAGAAAATACGATACTTTCCTGGAAGCCATAACAGTTGTCGATGGTTCTTACAAGTCAGGTATAAGCGAAGGTTTTCGAAGAGTTGGTGGTTATATTTTTGGTAATAATATTAAAAAGCAATCAATTTCCATGACAGCGCCTGTTCTTAGCTCAACAATATCTTCTACAAAGAGACGCATTTCATTTGTCATGCCAGAGGGTTCTAAGCTGAGTGACATGCCAAGCCCGGTGGATGACCGAGTACAGCTTATATCTACCCCAGCACATACTGTTGCAGTAATTCGATTCAGAGGTCCAATTAATGCCCAAAGAATAGAAATGCAGGAAGACAAACTTCTCGAACTACTTAAAAAAGACGGAATTAAAGCAATTGGAAAGCCAAGAAGTGCTCGATATAACCCACCGTGGACTTTTCCACTAGTTGCTCGTAATGAAATTCATGTTACTTGTGAATACAGCAGTAAGTAGATTAAACAACACTATGATATAGTGTAAATATAAACATAAGCAGGGTAAAAACAATCATGCATCCAAAAACAAAACAGGGCATAATGCTCCAAAAATTCAATAGACGAATGGGGCTAGTTCATTTCGTACAGGCAGTAATTCTATTTATTATTGTTAACTACGGCTTAAAAATACCGATTATTACTCGTTACTTCGATAAAACTGCCGATGGGATACAGCCAGTTTCTCAAGTATTAGTCAACGTACCTATTGCAGTTGTGGGGCCAGTTTTTCTACTTATCTCAGCTTTGTTCCATTTCTTTATCTCATCACCTTTCTACGTAAGAAAGTACGAAGCCAATATAGCAAAAGGCATGAATCCAATGCGCTGGTGGGAGTATTCATTAAGTTCTTCTATTATGTTGACTGCACTTCTTATGCTCGGAGGTCTAATTGAGTTGCCGGCTGTTGTCTTCGTATTCACACTTAACTTTATAATGAACATGATGGGTCTCGAGATGGAGAAGTATAACCAGTTCACAACTAAGACATCCTGGTTCCCATTTAATATTGGCGTACTCGCGGGCATTGTGCCGTGGATCATTGGTGGACTTTACTTCTGGGAAAGTACGAATAATATAGCTGACTCTATTCCGGGTTACGCAAAAGCGGGATTTCTACTGACATTCATATTCTTTAACACCTTTGCAGTTAATATGTGGCTCCAATACAAAAAGGTTGGAAAATGGAAAGACTATGTTTATGGAGAAAAAGCCTATATTGTCCTCAGTCTTGTCGCTAAGTCCGCACTTGCCTGGATCCTTGTACTTGGAACAATGAATTCAGTTAACTAAGCTCTTACAGTATTACATCTGATTTGATATACTGGTCGTCTATATGAACATCACATCATTGATATTCGTTTCACTCGGACTTATTGGTCTATCTGCAATTTGCTCAGGATTGAACCTGTCCTTGATGTCCCTTGATATAGCGGATTTAAAACGAAAAGCAAAGCTTGGAGATAAAAGAGCAAAGCGTGTTTTACCGCTTCGGGAAAACAGCCACTTAAGCCTTGTAAGTATACTATTTACCAATGTGGCAGTTATTTCTACGACGTCCCTAGTACTTGAACATCGATTCAGCGGTATCGTTGCCGGCATCGCTAGTACGCTACTGATAGTTATTTTTGGCGAAATATTCCCACAGGCCTTATTTGTTCGTCAATCTCTAGATGTTACCTCAAAACTAACCCCAGTTTTAAAGGCAATGATATTTATAACTTACCCAATATCAAAGCCTTTGCAAATTGTATTGGACCGCATGTTTAAACATCAGCCAGGTCTGCTGCACTCACGACATGAACTAGGACTCATTATTGATGAGCACGTTAATCATGGTGGCAGTGAGCTTGACGAGAGTGAAGTGGGCATTATTCGGGGAGCTTTGGCGCTGAGCGAAAAGCATGTGAAGGATATTATGACACCAATTAAAAAGGTCTACTGGCTGCCAGTTGATACAAAGATTGATGCTGATAAAATTGATGAAATAAAAGAGAAGGGGTATAGTCGTATTCCAATTTTTGATAAGAAGATGACTACATGCTTTGGATTGCTGCTCATGAAAGATCTTGTTGATATCGATTTTGATGAAGAAGCGATACCATTGATTGACCTCCCATTGCACCCAACTAAACCTATCGGACAGAAAACTGCACTTGATACTATATTCCGCCGATTTATAGCAGCTCGTACGCACTTAATGCCGGTAAACTACAATGGTAACTTTGTTGGGGTCGTAACTATCGAAGATGTAGTAGAAGAAATCATTGGTCAAGAAATTGAAGATGAGCGAGATAATGCGCTTATTCAATTAAAGAGATCTACAAAGAAGGTTAAAGCTTAGCTTTTCTGTGCGGCTATCTCTTCGTCGATTATTTTTTTCCAGCCAGCAAGATCACGAGGTGGGTTATCGAGTCTCTTGCCTTGAAGGAAGAAGGTTGGAGTTGATTCTACTCCAAGTCGAGTACCCTCATTGAAGTCAGCATTAATTATTTCGTTAACTTCGCTGCTAGCAAAGTCCTTCTTATACTGGTCAACGTTAAGACCTAACTGTTTTGCATATTGCTCAAAGATTATATTTACGGCACTCGATTGTTCCCACGAGCTCTGTTGTTCATAAAGTAGATCATGCATTTCCCAGAATTTACCTTGCTTGGATGCCGATTCTGCTGCTCGAGCTGCTGCTCGGGCGTTCTTGTGTATCTGCTGCAGTGGAAAGTTTCTAAACTGGAACTGAATATCTGACTTATATGTTTCAACCAGCTGCTTAATTAGGGGATAGTAACCACCACATGCCGGGCATTGATAGTCGCCATACTCAACTAAAGTAACATTCTTTTTATTTTCTCCAATAACATTATTACTGAGACTCGCTGAAGGGCTTGCTGTGGTATTTTTCTTTTCATCCTTTTTTGATGTGATAGCAAATATTCCAAAAAGACCTAAAACGACGACTGCAAGTGTAATAATAAAGTTTTTATTCATAATATATATTCTACAGATGAGAATTGAAATTGTCGACATTCTATTTTCGCTTGTGACTCGACAATATGTATATAACTCAAGTAATCTATTTATATGATTACGATTATCCTTGCGTTACTTTTCGCATTATTAATGTTTGCTGGAGTGTCTTTACTGAAGACATATCAGCATATTCCAGTCAAAGAACTTAAGCGCAGAGCACAAAGAAATGACGAGCTTGCCAAGGCGCTCTATTCAGCAGTTGAATACGGCATTAGTTTGCCAATTCTTCTCTGGATTATTATAGGTATCACCACAGCACTTTTCTTCCTTGTACTAACTAGCGCATTGCCTTCATGGGTGGCCGTTTTCGGATGTGCGGCAATCCTTTGGGTAGGCTTTGCCTGGTTACCAAACGCACGCGTAACAAAAAGTAGTCAACTATTAGCTAAAAAGGCCGCACCTGCAATTTCCTGGGTGCTTTCTTTCATATACCCATTATTAAACGCTGTTGGGGGATGGTTTAAGAAACATATCAAATTCACAGTTCACAGTGGCCTCTACCAGAAAGAAGACTTAATTGAGCTTTTAGATAAGCAAAGTGGACAACCCGACAACCGGATGACAGCTTACGAATTAGGAATTGTAAAAAGTGCGTTATCATTTAGTGAGAAGATTATTAGAGATATCATGACTCCTTCTCGTGTTGTTAAGACAGTCAGTATGGATGACTCAATTGGCCCGATACTTCTAGATGAACTACATGCTAGCGGTTTTTCTAGATTCCCAGTGACCGGTGAAGCACCTAATGACATAGTTGGCACACTGTATCTCCATGATCTAGTTGAAGCTAAACATGGCGGTAGAGTTGCGACTCATATGAAAAAAGCGGTGTACTACGTTAATGAAGAAAAACAGCTCGACCACGCACTGCAGGCATTTCTAAAAACAAAACACCATCTATTTATCGTAGTAAACGGCTTTGAAGAAATAGTAGGCATTCTAACTATTGAAGATGTACTTGAAGAGGTGCTTGGTAAAGAGATTGTAGACGAATTTGATCAATACGAAGATCTTAGGGCTGTTGCTGCATTACAAGCCAAAAAAGATACTAAGCAACGGACACATGCCCCGACAAGTAGCGAGACACCTCCAAAAGAAGAAGACAGTACACCAAAATCATAGCCTAGTATGGTATACTGCACCTATGTTAACTTCGGTAATGCAACAAAATATTAATCGGCAGGTCGGCAGTAGCCTTGACTTGGCGGCTTGTACTGCGTAACCGACCCGAACCCTACAGTCTATACAATTAATAATCAACACAATAAGGAAGAGCATGAGAACACTCGCACAAGACATCGCCAAGCACATTGGTGGTGAGATTACCATCAAAGGGTGGCTACACAAAAAAAGATTACTTGGTGGATTAAACTTTATATCATTACGAGACCGTAGCGGCCTCGTCCAAATACTCGTAGAAAAGGGTGAGGAAGTAGAAAAACTTCGCGGCTTACAGATAGGTACTATTCTTTCAGTAAAGGGAAATGTACTTGAAGATGATCGTGCTCCTGGCGGAGCTGAACTTCATGACCCGACAATTACTGTCATGGTCGAAGTTACAGACGAGCCTCCAATTGAAATCGATAAGCCCATTAGTCATAAAAGTGAACATCTTGATACTCTTTTCGATCATCGACCAATTAGTCTTAGAAACATTCATGAGCAAGCTATCTTTAAGACTAAAGACATAGTCTGCCAGATTACTCGTAACTACTTTAAAGAGCATAACTTTACAGAAATACATACACCAAAGCTACTTGCTGAAGCTACTGAAGGTGGGGCTGAGACATTCACGCTAGACTATTTCGGCAAACAAGCAACTCTTGCCCAGAGCGGACAGTTCTACAAGCAAATGATGGTTGGTGTTTTTGAAAGAGTCTTTGAGATTGGATCTACTTACCGAGCTGAGCCAAGCGCAACTACTCGACACATGAGTGAATTCATAACTATAGATTGTGAAATGGGCTTTGTTAATTTCGATGAATTACAAAACCGCCTAGGAGACTTAATAATCACTATCGTTAATGAGTCATGGAAGCAATGCGAACCGCATTTTAAATCATGGAATGTTACTAAAGCTCAGCTTCCAGACAGTGCAGCGGATATTCCACGAATCACTATTGATGAGATTCATGAGATGTATTTCAAGGCAACTAAAACAGACTACCGCGGCGAAGGCGATACTCATCCAGAAGAAGAACGTTGGATCTGTGAATGGGCAAAGAAAAATAAGGGAAGTGATGCAGTATTTGTTACTGGCTGGTCAGCTAAAAATAAGACTTTCAAGTTCTATCACAAAGCTGATAATGCAAATCCAGACATTGCTGAACGTGCCGACCTATTGTTCCGTGGTGTTGAGATCGTAACGCTATCTATGCGACAACATGAGTATAAGAAACTAGTTTCACAGCTTTCTGCTATGGGCGGTAATCCTGATGCTGCTGGCTATGCTGCGTACTTGAGTGCATTTAAATATGGAATGCCACCACACGGTGGATTTGGTCTTGGACTGGAACGACTTGTAGAGAAATTATTTAAGCTAAATAACGTCAAAGAAGCATCACTCTTCCCAAGAGACATCAACCGTCTTGCTCCGTAACTCATAGCATTTTTGAGCATTGCCCGATACGGTGTAACATATATGTAATGGCTAAAAGTGGGCACCTAAAACGTAATCTTTCATTGCCGCTGCTGACACTATATGGTCTCGGCAATATTCTTGGCGCAGGCATTTATGTACTTGTTGGAAAAGTCGCTGGGATTGCAGGTCTTGGCACGCCATTAGCTTTTCTTATTGCAATGCTAGTTGCCGGGCTTACCGCTTTTTCATATATGGAATTGGCCGGCCGCTTTCCGGTAAGTGCGAGTGTTTCAGTGTATCTCCATAAAGCATTTGGCCGCCGGTGGCTATCTGTACTTATTGGTGTTGCAATGATTCTAGGCGGAATCGCCTCTGCTGCTGCACTTTCCCAGGGATTTGCCGGGTATCTAAGACTCTACGTGAACGTTCCAGTACCTGTTGTCAGTGTCATAATACTTATAGTTATAGGGCTTATTGCAATAAAGGGCATAAAAGAATCGGCTACCGTAGCGGCTGTTTTTACACTTATTGAAATAATCGGACTACTGCTCATTATCTGGGTAGGACGTAATGCTTTTTCTCAGGTTGCTGTTTCTGATGTTCTAAGGATTGACCCTACGCTAGGTGCTGGCGGAGTTGTTGCCGGCGCATTCTTAGCATTCTATGCCTTTATTGGTTTTGAAGACATGGTTAATGTTTCCGAAGAAGTTAAGAATCCACGCAAGACAATGCCGCTGGCTATTCTTTTTTCATTACTAATTTCTACGGTTCTCTACATTATCGTGGTTGTTGTAGCGGTCACAATTGTATCCCCTCAAGAATTAAGCAATAGTTCAGCTCCTCTCGCACTTGTCTTTGAACGAACCGGGTCGCAAGGGGTTATTGTACTGACATTGATAGGACTACTGGCAACCTTAAACGGCATTGTTGTACAGATAATTATGGGTTCACGGGTTCTATATGGTCTTGCAAAACAGGGATGGATACACGATAAATTTTTGAAGTTGCACAAGACTAACCAAACTCCAATATTTGCAACGGTTTGCATTGTTGGTGCAATGATTTTGGCGACACTAACACTTCCAATAGTGTCTCTTGCGAAAGCAACAAGTCTGCTACTGCTTAGCATATTTATCCTAGTCAATGCTTCACTTATTTCAGTTAAGAGAAAGCAAAAGAATCACAAGGGATACATTACTGTGCCGATCGCCATACCAATTCTTGGTGTTATATGTTCAAGCGGATTAATTTTATATCAAATATTGTCTTAAGCTTTATGAACTTTTAAGGCTTCTAATCTGATCAATACCGCTAGCTATAGATAAAATAACTCCGCCAATCATGCCTGCTGCTACTATTTTGCGTCCAACTGGGGTTTTTTCTTTTGATGAATTAATTGGTGCTACGGCAACAAGGGCAGTTGCTACCAATAATCCTTGTTTATATTTACCAAGCTTACGGGCGTCACCTTTTTTTCCTTTAGCTTCAGCTTTGTCACGAGCATATCCAACAAGTTTATCTCGTCCGTACATAATGGCATCTGATCCAGCTACCACAAGACCGTATGCAACGTTCGTATTACACGATTCGCGAACAGCAATACTTAGAAAAATTGCATGGGTAAGTGTTTTATCTGCCTTATCGTCCTTGCGCCCACCTTGTGCAATAGCCTGCATTAATTTTTCGTCTGATTCAATCACACTTTTTTCACTATCACTTGCCTGGGCTATAAGACTTGCACGCTTTGACGCAAAGTATCCGTCCAGCTTATCGGTAGCGTAAAGAGTTCCTAGTAATCCAACCATTCCCCAAGATTGATATTCTTCATTAGAAATTACATGCTGAGCAAGCAAAGGGGCAATGTCCGTACGTAGATCACATAAGGCGTCAGCCGTGTATTGGTAGTGGGCAACCTGATTCTTAATTTCTATCATTTCTCCGTCGTGCATCCGTATACCTTAGCAACCTATAGACATATTGAGCAAGTTATTTCTTGGTATCATTGCGGGTATAACGTATAGTAATACTAATGAGCAAATACGCATTTGAGACTAAAAACGTAAAAAAATATTATAACGGCGATAAAGTTAAGGCACTTGATGGCGTTACTCTAAAAGCCGAACACGGTAAGGTCCTTGCCTTATTGGGGCCTAACGGAGCAGGTAAGACGACTATAGTGCGAATGTTAAGCACCTTATTAGCGCCAACCTCAGGGACTGTGAAAGTCATGGGCATGGATGTTGTAGCTGAGGCCCACGACGTACGTGAGATTATTGGACTAGCTGGTCAATATGCAGCAGTCGATGAGTTTCTCACAGGGCGTGAAAACATCCAAATGTCAGGTCGACTCTATCATCTACCCAAGGCTGAAGTAAAAAAAAGAACTGAAACTATTCTTGCTCGCCTTAACCTCACTGAAGCTGCAGATAGACAAGTAAAAACATATTCGGGCGGTATGCGACGCCGTTTAGACCTTGGTGCTAGTCTCGTTGGCAATCCCAAGATTCTTTTTCTAGATGAGCCAACAACTGGACTTGATCCTCGCACTCGGCAAGAGCTATGGCATATTATTCAAGATCTTGTAGATGAGGGAACGACAGTTTTGCTGACTACTCAGTATATGGATGAAGCAGATGAGCTAGCTGATCATATTGCAGTTATTGATAGAGGCAAGCTTATTGCCGAGGGTACTAGCGATGAACTTAAGACCCATCTAGGCGGTGATGTCGTTGAGTTTGCCCTTGATAAAGAGAGTGATGTTAAAGAAGCTCTTAAGGCAGTCGCAAAGTTAAGCAAGCAAAAACCAACAGTAGATGAGGATGGCTTGACGATAACTGTTCCAGTGAAAAATGGATCCAAAGGTCTACTAAATGTCGTAGAAGAGCTAAATAAAGTTAAAATTTCACCTGCTAGCCTATCACTTCATCGTCCATCCCTTGACGATGTATTCCTAGCACTAACGGGCAAAAAGGCCGTTTCAGCTGTAAAGCCAGAAGAAAAGAAAAAGGGAAGGAAATAATAATGGCTACATCTGTTATTAAACGAGCTTACTTTCAAGTAAACGATACGGTTGTTATTACAAAACGTAATCTTTTTAGATATATAAGGTTACCGCAACTCGTTGTCTTTAGCTCAATTCAGCCAATTATGTTCTTAGTTCTCTTTAATTTTGTTTTTGGGGGTGCTATTGGAGCTAGTAGCGGTGTGCCAGGGGGTAAGTATATAAACTTCCTACTACCAGGAATCCTTGCTCAGACTATGATGTTCGGTGGACTTCAGACTGGAATCGGCCTTGCCGAAGATATGGGAAAGGGAATTATTGATCGTTTCCGTAGCTTACCGATGTCTAGGGGCGCAGTGATGGCCGGAAGAACATTCTCCGATTTAATTCGTAACGTTACCGTTGCCGGGATCATGCTGACAGTCGGAACAATATTGGGCTTCCGTTTCCAAAATGGATTCATCAATGCAGTTGGTATGGTGTTAATTCTTCTCTTCTTTGCTTTTTCAATTTCATGGATTGCAGCATTCATGGGTCTTTCAGTCGGAGATGCAGAGACAGCTCAGATAGCTGGGTTCTTAATGATCTTCCCGCTAACTTTTGCAAGTGCAGCTTTTGTGCCAATCGCTACTATGCCTGGATGGCTACAAGTCTTTGCGCGTAATCAACCAGTGACACATGTTGTGCTCGCTGCAAGAGAGTTAGCGATAGGAATCCCATCTGGTGGCGCAATTTGGAAGTCCATTGTTTGGACCATTGGAATACTAGCGGTATTTATTCCTCTAGCAATCCATAGATATAGAAGCAGCGCTAAATAGTACTTATAGATTGGTGTAATTTTATGCGCTTATGTTAAAATAGACATAAGTGATATTAAAGTAAAATTATGGGCAAATAAAATTATGAAAAGATTAAAACTAATACTAAGTTCGTTAATTGTAACGCCATTACTTTTGATTCCAGTTGTTGCACATGCAGCAACCACCACCACTACTACAGAAACTACAACTGAAACTACCACTACAACTGAAACTCCCGAAAAACGTATTGCTAAATACAAACTTGCTCTCAAGACAAAACCGACAGCCGCCGAACAGATCAAAATTAAGGCGAATTGCAAGGCAGCCCAGGTCAAAGGAAGGATCCTCTCTGCACAGATCACTCAAAAAATTACTTTACGATCCGCTGCATATGTCGCTGTTACTGGAAAGATAGACGGGCTAATCACTGATTTGAAGGCAGCCAATGTCGACACTACCAAATTGCAAACTGAACGAGACGCACTACAGAAACTTATTACTACATATGGCACAGACCTTAAAGTATATCAAGAAAATTTAACTGACATGAATGCAGTAGACTGTACGACTGATCCAGTTGGATTTAAAGCTTCACTTGAAGCTGCTCGAACATCACAAGCAACTGTCTTAAAAGATATCAAAGCAATAAAAGCCTACGTAAAAGACACAATTAAACCAACCCTTGAAGATATAAAAAATAGTAAGCCTACAAACGGGAGCACACAATAATGGATGATGCAGCCACACCAACACCAACACCAACACCAACACCAACACCAACACCAACAACACCACCGAAATCAATTGACGGTATGACTCCTGGATCCAAGCCTGCTATGCCTGCTAATGATGCAGCCACACCAACTGCCATTGACATCAATAAGCTAGACGGCGATAGTCTAGATATGAGTCCAACTCCGTCCACAAATGATATGGGGACACCTCCGCCAGCTACCTCTACTTCTATGGATAAACCGTCAGCTCCAATGGATGATGTAGCTGATGAAGCGTTTACTATACCAAAACCTGGAACTACTTTTGACGCAAAGGCAGCAGAAGCAGCTATGAATGAAGAGGACAAAGAACCAGAATCTTTAACGCCAGAAAATCCTAGACTAGGAAGCACAAAGTTCCCACCAGCTTCACCAAATAAAAAGGGCAGGGGCCTCGCCATAGCGATCGCAGTCATAATTGCGTTAGCTTTAATAGGCGGTGCAAGCTACGCTTTCTGGAAAAATAACAATGATAAAAAGGCAACAACTAAAGATACTACTACGACTACTACAACTAGTGTATCCGAAACTGTTACTACTGCCAGCGATGGTATTGATACTGAACTCAATAAGATTGATGATACAAAAGAATTCCAATCAACAGATATTTCAGACACAACACTAGGTCTATAAATATATAAAAGTTTAGCTATTGATAAGAACGGGTAGACTTCTACTCGTTCTTTATATTAACGAATATCTTCGCTAGCTTGAAGGAATGGGGTAATCTTCTCTTTAATAAAGGCTTCCTGAAGTCTTTTAAGAAGCTCTGTTCGTACTTTCGCGTTTGTTCCGGGAGTCGTATCTCCTAATATCTTGATGACAATCCCTTGGTCGCTAAAGCTTGCTACCTGGGCCATATAAGGAGCCTTCTTTATCTTTTTGCCAAAAACTTCATCTTCTCCAAGGTCGGCCCCTATCTTATTGATAATCTTTTCGAGCTTAGGTATGTCAGTATTGAATCTAACAGTAATATCTTCGTTGATCCCTGAAAGATCGAATGTTTTATTAGTTGTGACAATAATAGTTCCATTAGGTACGTGATGTATATTCCCATTTATATCACGAAGTATAGTTGTGCGGACTGATATTGATTGAACCGTTCCACTAGCCTGTACTGAACCCGATGCAGTCCCAAATGATACTAGATCGCCAACGCGATATTGGTTTTCAAGTATTATGAATAGACCATTAGTAAAATCTTTTATAAGTGACTGACTTCCGATACCAACAGCAACTCCTACAATTCCGATACTTGCTAGAAGCGGTGCGGTGTTTATACCTAGTTCATCTACGATCATAATGGTCGCAATTGACCATACAGCTATTTTACTAGCGGTACTTAGTAAGCTATCCAGTGTTGCGATGCGCTTTTTACGATCTGATTCAGAAGCAAATCGATGAGTGCGTACTACACGTTTTAAGACGCCCATAATGATTGCTACGCTAATACGTCGAATAGCCCAAGCACCAATAATAATGACAATTATGTTTAAAAGATGAGTCGAAAACCACTCTTTTGGGTCACTGAAAATTGTTATCGCACCGGTTCTATTAGCAAGTAATTCCATACTCTCTATAATACGCTAGTATTCATTTGTCTGTACAGCATAGTGCTACAATGCATGTTGATTATTGATAATAGGAGAAGTTATGACATTTGATGAATACCAAAAGCGAGCCCAAGAGACAGCTATTGCTAACCCTGACCCCCTAATGGATAAGACTATTTGGGCTATGGGAGTAGCAGGTGAAGCCGGTGAAGTTATTGAAAAATGGAAAAAAATTGTCGCCTACCACGAAGGAATAATATCTGAAGAAGATCGAAAAGAGCTCGGCAAAGAACTGGGAGACGTGGTCTGGTATATTGCACAATTTGCACACAGTCTCGATCTATCTCTCGACGAAATAATGCAGCAGAATTTAGCTAAACTTGCTGATCGTAAAAAGCGTGGCGTCCAAAAGGGCAAGGGCGATAATCGCTAAGAGTTAAAAGTGTGACGTAGCCAGTCATCAAGGCCACCGCCACCGCCGCCCGACATAGCAACGACAAGATCACCTGCCAAAAGATGCTTTTCAATTGTTTTTTTCAGTTCATCATCACGGTTCATAGGAGTTGCTATCGATGGATCGGCTAGATCTTTAATTAGTTCAGTTGGGCTTAGAATCTCCTGTAATGGATCTTCCCGAGCAAGATAGCTCGGTACCCAATATACATGCGATGCGCCGTTAAAACAGTCTTTATAATCTTTTCGCATAAAGTGCTGTCGTCTATTGGTTAGCGGCTCATATATTACAATCACATTTTGGTTACTAACTTCAGCCATTTCGAGTGCAACGCTCATACAACCGATAATCTTTTCAGGGGTATGTGCATAATCTGTGTATAAGTTTTTAGCTATCTTTTCCATGCGCCTTTGTAGCCCCGGGAATGTACTCGCCAGACTAAGTAGTTCTTTGACTGGAACTCTGGTCGCCTCATGAACTGCATTAACTGCGATCCAAGCGTCTAGCCGATTATAAAGCCCGGCAAGTTTAATAGTTTGAATATGTGGATGGTCTGATTCTAGAACTGTCATTCGTTTTGCAGATTGCAGACCAAGATAATCAAAATCTTCCTGCCAACAGATAGTATGATCCGACTGACTTATAAACTCACGAAATGCTTCCTGGTAATCTTCACGTGTCGGAAATATTTCATGATGATCCCAGGAGACTCCAGTTATCGCTGAGATGTACGGCTCAAAGGCCAGAAAGTTACGATCAAATTCATCACACTCATATGCAAAATATTGGCTTTTAGGATCAAATGTTCCCATATCACCGAAACTCAGCTTAGCTCCTACAGAGTAGCTTAGTGGAATACCGAGTTCTTTAAATAGCCAAATAACCATAGCTGTCGTTGTCGATTTACCGTGAGTTCCAGCAATTGCTATAAGCTTTAATTTCTTATCAAGTAAGATTTGGTTTAATAGCCCATCGCGTTTACTGTATTGAATCTTCTGAGACTGCACGAATGAAAGTTCTTCCGGTTGAGCTTGCTCCATTGTCACTGCGGAAGAGTAGACGTACCAGTCTATTGGATTTTTTTCATGAATCTTTTGTATCTGGGACTTTGTCTGACCAATATGAATATCGTTAAGCCCTTGGGATCTCAAATATTGAATATAGAGTGAATCCTGCTTATCACTCCCACTAACTGTATAGCCCGCTTGTTTAGCGATAAGTGCAAGTGGCCCTATGCCAGTTCCGCCAATAGCTGAAAAGAAGATATGCATACAGATAGAGTACTAATTTCTACGACATTCGTACAGACTTCAATGCATAACCAATTTGAAGCAAACTGTGGAATAAGTCATACTATTAAGAAATAGGGCACCATGGATAAGCAATACTTTAGAAAACTACATTCGTTCCTGCAGCGCATCAACGTTTATGTGCTAGTTGTTATTTTAGTTGTGTCAACTGCTGTTTGCGTCTTTGCACTTCGCCAAAATAATCTACAAGCATTAAAGCTTCGTGATGCAGTTATCGCTGCGGACAAAGACAATAAGGATGTAGAAGGAGCACTCAAAGAACTAAGGACCTTCATGTATTCTCATATGAATACAAGTTTGTCGAGTGGGCCTAATGCGATCAAGCCGCCGATTCAGTTGAAATATAGCTACGAGAGGCTCGTAGAGGCCGAGCAGCAGCGCTTAACCGCCGAAAACAGTAAAGTATACATTGAAGCACAAGCAGAATGCGAGAGACGCTTTCCGAAGGGATTATCAGGCAGTGGCCGTATCCCTTGCATAACTGACTATGTAGCAAGTAGGGGAGTTGAGCAGAAGAATATCCCAGATAGTTTATATAAGTTTGATTTCGTATCACCAACGTGGTCACCTGATCTAGCTGGCTGGAGCATGCTAGCCGCTATTGTATCAGGAGCTTTCCTTGTTTTGCGTCTACTCCTTGACCGCTGGGCAAAAGCTGAAATTCGTGACCTCTAATTTTACAGGGGTCAATAATAATAAATATGTTAAAAACTGTTGACAGTATAAAAGCTAACGGGGTATCTTAGGGGTGCACTACCAAATAAGAGAGGGAAAAGAAATGGCATACAATCATACAAACTCAAAAGGTGTAACATATCACCTAAACTCAAAGCTTGTTGTACTACGCGGCGGCAAAGAGCAGCGTATTTATTACTTCAGCAAGGACGAACGCCCAGAAGCAACTGACCTTCCTGACGGTTTCTCAGTTAACGAAAACCCACGCAACGGTTTCTTGACTATCAAGCGCGACAAATAATTGTAGCGTATCAATAAAAATACCCCGGTTATTCGGGGTATTTTTTTATGCTACAATTCGGGTCCCAACAGACTCATGAGCGACAGCATCGACGAGTGAATCTGGAGTAGTTCCATTTATAATGTAGACATAATCTGTGAAAGCTAGAGCTCGCTTACCGGCAGCAATCTTTTGTGCCATCCCTCCCGTTACATCAAAGCCATGAGTATTTCCTATGCTAGCAAGGTCTGTCTTAGCATCTAGTAACGGAATAGCCTTATTGTTAGAATCAAGAACCCCATCTACTGAAGTGCAATAGATAATAGAGCTTACTTTATTACCGTCCTTAACCCAGGACTTAGCAACTAGCTCTATTATCTCTTCAGTCGAAAGTACATAGGCGCCATCTTTATCATCGTAGACCATGTCACCAAAAACAAGGGGCACGGAGCCGTTCTTTGCATATGAGAACATACTATCTAGCCACCCTTCGGCAAGTCCCTTAGAACGTCTACTAAATGATGCTGCTGCGAAAGATAGTGCAGGCACATCAGCTTCGATTAGGGCATCTCGGATCATATAATGTAGTTCAGTTGTAACTTGGCGTATTTTAGCGATACGCATAGGATCATCTTTTTTATCACGCCACTTAGTCTGATGCACTGCATAGTGACCATAAGATCCAGCGCCATTGCCAATAAAAAATACCATTTCAGGGTTGTTTTTATAAAGATCAGAAATTTCAGCAGCCAATGCTTTTATGCGTTGAGTGTGGGCATGCTTTGGCCTAGCCTTATCTGTTATAAGGCTGCCGCCGAGCTTAATAAAAACAGCATTCATATTAGCGGAAGAGCTCGCTTAGGACCGCATCTTGAACTGAATCATTCGGAGACCAATCTTGGGTCTTCAAAGGAACAGTATCGTTACTAGCAGTACTTAGAGCAGTGGCTCCAATAGCTAGCCAGGCTATAGTCCCTTGTCGAAGTTCATAACTAAGAACACAGTCAAGAGGAACCATGCGCTTTGACCGGATCTCTTCATTATCAACAGGAGCATCCATTATCTTTTCAACAGTTTCAGGGCCAGCAAAAAGTAGGGGTACAGATGCATATGCATACTGGTCCAAGAAGCGAGATCCAATCGGCCATGAGGTATCGATGCAATTACCAAACACAGGCGTATCAAAATCTTCAGGTTGGAGATCGGCATTTGTCTCTTCGCTTAGACCGCGAATAATTGTCGCCCCAACTGGTTCAACCTTCCAAGCAGTGTCATCTTTAAATACATGACTTGTCTCACCGAGAGCGCCCCACATACCTTCCTCTGTCTTGTCGCTCGCGGCATGTTCAAGAAGCAATAAGCGATTCTGATAATCAAGCACCATTGCTACAACTCCGTAGCGCATAAAGCCTTGAGCGTGCATTTCTCTAAGGTCTGATTCTTGATGATGTGGCAAGTAACCGGTCTCTACACCAAGACTACTGTTAATCAATGACATGGGTTGCATTATACGAAACTCGTAAAACATTGTAAAATTAGTTTATGAACAACAATAACCCAAACAATGACCTCATAGTATATGTAAATGAAAAAGGAGAGCCAACAGGGGAGACTGCGCAAAAGCTAGATGCTCACACATCAACAACTAGACTTCACCTAGCTTTTTCATGCTACGTATTCAATACAAAAGGCGAATTTTTAGTTACGCAACGGGCGCATAGCAAGAAGGTCTGGCCAGATGTTTGGACAAACAGTGTCTGTGGCCATCCCGGTCCTGGGGAAGAAATTGTTGACGCTATGAAGCGACGTCTAGAATACGAGGTAGGTCTAAAAGCACGCGATTACCAGATAATACTTCCTGAATATATGTACAAGACACCACCATATAATGGAATAATTGAACATGAATTTTGTCCCGTATACGTAGCTATTACTGACGATGAACTCAGTCCTAACCCGGATGAAGTAGAGGACTACAAATGGATGACCTGGAGCGATTATGAGACTGTCATTCAAAAAGATAGTTCTGACGTTTGGTCATGGTGGTGCAAGGATCAGCTAAAGCATCTCAAGAACAATAGTGATTTTCAAAAGTTCCTAGCCTCTTTTGAATAAAAAAGACTTATATTTTTTTAAGTGGTCCGCTAGTCTTATCGCCAATAATACGCTTGTAGAGTAATTCAGCGCTAATAAGTGTAATAGGCATGCCAATACCAGGATTTGTACCTGCTCCAACGTAGTAGAGATCAGCAACTTTCTTACTTATATTGTTAGGTCTAAATATAGCAGTTTGTCTTAGTGTATGAGCAAGTCCAAGGGCAGTTCCTTGGTAACTGTTATATCTATCCTTAAAGTCTTTCACTGAGAAGTTTTTCTGGTAGATTATATGCTTACGAAGGTCAGGCAGATCCATTTCTTTTTCCATAGTCGCAAGAATTTTATCTGCGTAGGCATCAAGCTGTTTTTCTGTGTAATCAAGGCCAGCAGCTATTGGCACAAGTACAAACATATTCTCCATGCCTTTAGGGGCAACATTGGGGTCGGTTTTACTTGGAGCACAGATATATAGGCTCGGATCATCTGGCCACTGAGGCTGGTCAAATATCTGAGCAAAGTTCTCTTTCCAATCACGACTAAATAGTAGGTTGTGGTGGGTTAGTGAATCATATTGCTTATCTACTCCCAGGTACATAATTAATGCGCTTGGAGCCAGCGTTCGTTTCTTCCAATAGGATTCAGAATATTCACGGTACTGTTCAGATAACAATTTTTGTTCCGTATGGTAGATGTCTGCATTGCTTATGACAATATCGCTGCGAAGCTCTTTACCATTAACTTTTACGCCAACTGCTTTGCCATCTTCGACAATTATTTTCTGGACATCGCTATCGGTCTTGAATGTAACGCCATATTTCTTGGCAACCTTTACTAACGCTTTTGTAATCTCGTAGATGCCACCTTGGGGATAGAATACTCCCATATTAAAATCTATATGACTCATAATATTATAAATTGCAGGAGTGTTATACGGGCTTGAGCCAAGGAAGACCAGCGGATACTGCATAATCTTTTGAAGTTGCTCAGTCTTAAAGTAGCCTCGTACGTAGCGATCCATATTCTTAAAAACTGACAGTTTACGTCCTTCGGTTGCGACTTCTTTAGTCAGAAAGTCACGAACAGAGTCGTAGTTCTTATACATAAAGCGATCTTTAGCGACTTCGTACTGGTAACCAGCTTGATCTAAGTATTTTTCAAGTTGCGCACCAGATCCTTTTTCGATCTTCTCAAGGGTTGGAATATCTTTTTTGAGATCTGAATAAATATCTACTTTTTCATTAAGGTCTTTATAGAAAATTCGATAACTTGGAGTAAGCTTCTTTAGATCAAGATGCTTATTAATATCTTCATCAAAAAGTTCAAAAAAATGCTCAAAGACATCAGGCATTAAATACCAGCTTGGTCCACGATCAAAAGTAAAACCTTTAGCCTTGAAGACTGTGGCACGACCACCAATTGATTCGTTTTTTTCTAGAACTGTAACTTTCCATCCAGCCTTACCTAAGATACAGGCGCTTCCAAGGGCTCCAAAGCCTGATCCAATAATGATTGCGTGTTTTTTCTGCATACCCTATAGTCTACTGTTTTTCAGAGACAATTGATAGAAAATAGTGGCACAAAGTAGCAAGCCTATAACAGATGGAATGATATGGCCCAGCCAAATGTTAATAGACGTCCAGAACCAGAGAATACCAATACCACTGTAGGCAAGTGAATTTGGCATCTGTTTATTGCCCCACATAGTTTGTATTAGTAAAGCACCAACTGCTCCAGTCAGTAGCCAACCAAGGAAATTAACTAAAGGAACGCCGTAGTAGAAACCTGGATCAATCCATGACCAAAATCCTAAGCGAACTGCAGCTGGATCGAGCACCATATCTACAAGTGTTGCAAACACGGCCGTATAGACAATAACTCCAAGGAATTTGCTTGTCTTGGTTCGGGCATACCAATGAGCGAGTATTAATACAGGAGGATATGCAAAAGCTACTGTCCAAGGAGTTATATCAAAAATCTTTGCTCCTAGCACCCCAGTATATTTAAAATCACCATATGGAAAACCAGTTGTCAGCGCCGATGTTTCAATCGATAGAGCATAGATTCCAAGAGCCAAAAGTAATATTAATCCTTGAGCTAAACCCTTACTTTTAATAATTGCATAATAGGTAGGGAGTGCGAATAAAATCACCATAATACTGGAGACATGAGCCATATCAGGCGTTAATTTTTGATTCGTCGTAAAAAAAGCGGCTATAAAAAGTGCGAAGCCCAATATAGCTATTAAATTCTTTTTTGTGGTTTTTTTGTAATGCATTGCTACAATCAATGGTAGTATGATTCGCTGGCTAATCAAAATATCTCGACCACGTTTCTGGGTTTATATAGCCGGACCATTTTTAATTGGAGTTCTTGCAGCTAGTCCAGTACAGGGCTGGCCATTAGTTATTTTGCTTGGTGCCTATTTCACTTTTCCGGCTAACCTACTAATTTACGGAGTTAATGATATTTTTGATTATGAGACCGACAAACATAATCCAAAAAAAGAAGCTTACGAAACATTAGTAAAACCAAAAGAACAAAAACAACTGTGGCGCTGGATTGCAATTACGAACGCGCCATTTCTTCTATTGCTCCCGTTCCTTGGCAATAATGGAAGATGGGGAGTAGCAGGATTCTTATTCTTTAGTGTATTTTACTCAATGCCTCCGATTCGAGCCAAAGTACGACCACTAATTGATTCTATTTTTAACGTCCTATATATTTTTCCAGGAATAGTTGGTTATGCGGTCGTATCAAAAACAATGCCGTCATTATTTCTTTGTCTTGCAGCAGCATTTTGGTGTATGGCGATGCATGCCTACTCAGCAGTGCCAGACATTCAGGCTGATAAAAAAGCAAAGATTAGTACTATCGCAACTCAACTAGGAAAAGCTGGCACGCTACTCTTTTGCCTAGTGTGCTATGCACTTGCAGCAGGGCTATCAATATCTACCCTGGGTCAGTTTTCAATTGCAGCAGGAATACTCTATGGTTTCATGATGATTATCACTCTTCAGGCTAAAAATGCAAAAGCGGTCATGAAGCTCTATAGTCTGTTTCCATATATCAATATGAGTGTTGGAATGGGCCTCTTTTTCTGGGTTCTACTAGTTGTAAAATAAACATAATCACGGTATAATATTTTTATGAGTAGAGAATTTGACGGCAATACTGGATGGATGAACGGCCCAGATGGCGAGATAGAATCTGGCAGTAACCAAAATCAACCATATTTCCCACCAAAAGAAGAACGAGATCAAGAAATACCACACGACATGTATGGCGACTATGACCCTACCGATGATCTCGATCTTTTTAATAGTGATGATCTAGAAGAAGAACCTGAGGATGACAATATGGATAACGTTATTGGAATCCATAATATCAAGGGAGAAGCTACTGAAATAGCAGCTGCAAAGAGAAGGCATCCTGGACAATGGAAAGGTCCTGTCCGCGGAGACAGCGAGCTTGATACTGGAAAACCAGATTACTTTGATGATGTACCAGCACCACTAGATGATGAACAGAAGGAGATAAATCGAAGAGGAATTCAAGCCTCTAAAGATGCCCTTAATAATGGCCTTCCAAGTAATGTTATTCCCTTTAAACCGCGACAACCTAAAAGACCATAAGATTACTATGCCCGAGAAAGAAATTAACACTGCAGGTGGGATGCAGCAATTACCATTTGACCTACCTGCTCAGAAGCGGGTTGCTTTCGGTGGTTTCGTTAAGCCAGAAAACTACGATATTTACGGCGAATATAACTTTGACGCACTGACAGATGCTGAAAAAGAGTGGATGAATCCAGATAAGCTGCGCAGTATTCTCATGCCTGAAGAAAAGGGAAGTAATACAGATCTTGCTGTAGACAACGTTTTACTAAACCAGACAGAGTATTCAATAATCGTCCGTTCCCCATATCAGCTTGGAAAGTTCGCAGTTGCTAATGTACTTCGAGATAAAGACTTAACTGACGAGGTTATCCAAGCTAGTATCCGAGGTCGAGTCCACGTATTATCTCAAAAACAAGAGGTCATGATATCTCATACTGAGCTAATAAAGGATAATCGCAGCGATCTTCGGGAACTTCGTAAAGAGATTAGTATGCCGGGCTTTGCTCATAAGACTCCAGAACGCATGAAGCAGCTTACAAGTGTCGCATGGAATGAATATATGAATATCTTAGACGTTTTGCGTGTGCAACGTGATTGGAATGACGAGAAGCACGACCAGGCTAGGTCAGCGCTCACACACTATCTTACGCAAGGATCTCAAAGGGATCGAGTCAAACATTGGGGAGAAATGAGCGGACTAGCTGATCAGTACATGACTGTAAGGATCTCTTTATTTACAAACCGTATTCGTAAAGTTCAGACTGAGATAGAAAAATACCAGGGAAGTATCGACGAGGAATAGATAATGTATAGCCTTACAGACAAGAAGCCTTTTTTCGTATTGGCCCCAATGGACGACGTTACAGATACAGTTTTTAGGCAGGTTATAGCCGGAACTGCAAAACCTGATCTATATTTTACTGAATTCGTTAATGTAGATGGAATGCAAAGCGCTGGCCGAGAAAAAGTGATTCCGAAACTTAAATACTCAGACAAAGAAACGCCTATAGTTGCTCAGTTATGGGGTAAGACTCCTGAGAATTACTATAAAACGGCCAAAGATATTGTGGCTATGGGCTTTGACGGGGTTGATATAAATATGGGCTGTCCAGCAAAGCCTATTACCCAAAACGGTTGTTGCGCTGCACTTATTGACAACAGAGAACTTGCAGGGCAGATCATTGATGCCGTGCGGGATGCTGTTGGTCCAGATTTTCCGGTAAGCGTAAAAACCAGACTTGGCTATAACCAGGTTGACCTAACTTGGATTGAGTTCTTACTTAAATATAAACTTAACATGTTAACTATTCACGGAAGAACTAAGGCTGAGATGTCAAAAGTACCTGCCCGTTGGGATCTTATAGGTGAGGTCTCTTCCCTGCGCGATCGCATTAGTCCTGAAACACTCATTGTCGGAAACGGAGATGTTATGTCCTACGAGCAAGGACAACAGCTGTCAAAGCAGTATGGAGTAGATGGAATCATGATTGGTCGTGGAGTTTTTCATGATCCTTATGTATTTTCACCACATAGTCCTTGGGGTGACATGACTAAACAACAAAAAATAGATCTCTATACTTCACATGTTAAGCTTTTTGCTAAAACTTGGAGTAATGGAGAACGGGCACTGCATACTCTTAATAAGTTCTGTAAAGTCTATATTGAAGGCTTTCCTGGTGCTAAAGATTTACGGGAGAAACTTATGGGCGCCGAAACATCCGACCAATTGCTGGAAATGCTAGACGAAGCATCTGAAAATTAAATAACGCACAAAATATCTGTGCGTTATTTTTAGCTTCTTATTTGGTGGGGGTGGTAGGAATCGAACCTACTACCAAGTGGTTATGAGCCGCCTGCTCTAACCGATGAGCTACACCCCCAAATATTGTAATTAGCTAACAGAGGTGATTATACCAGGAAATAGTACATCTTCTCAACCTCTATTGCTATATACTATGTAGTAGTAATGCTTAATAAAGTAAAAACACATTTTAATAGCGGTAAGCTCCAGTTTTTAAATGACACTAAAAACCTTGGCCTCATTGCATTTGGAGTCATAGCGCTACTAGTTAGTTGGAGTGGCGTTAACTCAATCCAGGCTAACTACGAGCTCCAGAAACAGATATCAGAACTATCTCAGCAGAACACCGTTGCTGAACTTGAGAATACAAACCTTAAGTTACGAAATGAGTATTTAAAAACAGATCAATATCTTGAGCTCGCTGCTAGGCGTCAATTTGGAAAAGCTGCACCAGGCGAGACTGTTGTTAATGTCCCTAAGAAAGTTGCTCTTGCCAATACTGTAGAGCCTAAGAATTTAGCAGTTAAGGTTGCAACTACTGAGGAGTCTAAACCTTTTTATCTTAAGAATCTACAAGCTTGGGTAGATTTCTTCCTTCATCGTGACGCTGCTAACGGCTAATAACCTGTAAAATAATCTGTCTTTACGTGGTTTCTAGCAATGCCATTATCGCGGAGCAGAGTACGAGTTCCTTGGACCATGCCAGCCGGGCCTGATATATAGAAAATAGCTCCAGAAAGATCCGAAACATATTTTTCAATACATTTCATATCGATAAAGCCGACTTCCCCGCTCCAATCTTTTGGTGCTTTTTGACCTTTAGGCACTGAGAGAACTTTAACAACTTTGAGTCCATATTTTTTAGCCTCATCGAAAATTTCAGAGTATACCATTTGAGCTGGATCTGATACTGCGTAAAAGAGTGTTATGTCTCGATGCTGTTTGGAATCAATCAGATACTTTATCATGCTGCGATATGGAGTTACTCCAATACCACCTGCAATGAAGACAAGTGGAAGTGAAGTATCTTTAGGTAGCGTAAAGTCTCCAGCTAGGGAAGTCGCTGTAACGATATCACCTTTACGAAGTTTAGACATTCTAGCCTTAAAGCTGTGAAGGGGTAGGACTTCTTTAATTCCAAATACTATATCTTTCTCAGTCGGTGAAGATGCAATAGTAAATGAACGTCGGTTACCCCTTAGATCCCCGTGATTTAGAGGTAATGTAAGCTCGATGTATTGTCCTGCTTTAAACGTAAATGGCACAATAGGCTTGAATCGATATTCAAATATTGTACTACCTATCTCCTTTATAGAAACTAAACGTAAGGGTAGGCGCCTTCTAGGAGAAGTAACATAGCCGAAAACGTTACCTAGTAGTAGAGCAATTTCAGGTGTCATTGATATGTCACCAATGCTTACTCTCGTGCTTAGCAAGACACCCACAATAATTCCATACATAACTTGAAGAGATTTTCTTGGTGGTGTAGTAAATGGTTCAGTTAACATGACGGTTCCAAGGAACAGCAAAGGGAAAGAAAGTGTAGTATCGCGAATTAGAGTAGTAATCTGCGTACCATCCCTAAGTCCAATGCCTACGGCAGTCACGAAACCAGCAACGATAAACGCAGCAACCATTGGGAAACGATGTATTTTTCTGACTATTAAAACGCCAAGAATTAGTACGAAAGGAAAAAGTACCGCACTACCCACCCACCATCTGCTTTGAACAAGTCCTAGAGATCCGACAACAACTGTACCCACCGCTGCTGGGTTGAGTATGTGACGCTGGTGAATGGTGAGCAGATATTTAGAGGCTATAGCTATCACTCCCGCTAAACCTATAGCTACTCCTTCTAAGACGGTTTTTGGAGGTTGAAATATAAAGTAAAGGATTAAAGCGGTGATGTTAGAAGATTCACTATTCGGTGTAACTTTATATAGTTTGGAAAAAATATAACTAGCACCAAAACACGCTCCAATTAGAATCGAGATACTAATAAGTGGGCGATATGGTCCGTACGGCAGTTGCCCTGTTATACTCATAAGCCATGAAACTGTAAATAGCCCTCTAAGACCCCAAAGCATGATCTTATACATTGAAAGTTTATTCATGAGTGCGTCAAGCTTTTTGATAGAAAATATCTCCTTTAAATCGCTTCGATTGTTTAGTAGTATTGTCTGCTTTTATAAGTATATAATCAAATTTAAAAGCCTCAGATAAAGTCTCGGGTTTTACAAAGAAAAGGCAAGTCGACATTCCATCAGCAAGCATCGCGGTATCGGCAATAGTCCATACAGCTTTAATAGCACTTGGAGAGATAAGTGTTTTAGGATTCATAATATGGTTAAAATTAGCCCACTTGCGCTTATTTCCTGCAGAAGCGCATATAGCCTGATTATGTACGTCAACTATTCCAACAACTTCAGATAAATTGTCGGGATTCTCTAGCCCGATCTGCTCAGTGACTTCATGGCAGTAGATGTCTCCGCCTGCATCTATGACGAAAGATTCAATACCTTTTTCTTTACAAACATTTACTACGATGTCTACAAGATAGCCTTTTCCGGCCGCTCCAAAGTCGAGAAGCACTGCCTTCTTGACACTAAGTACTGGGGGATTAAAAGACAAAACATCCTTCCAGGCAGGGGCTTTTCTCATGTGTGACGGTTTAAAGCTGTATGTCGCGTCATAGCCTGCAGCCGATAGGGTATCTCCTATAAGAGGGGTCACAAGACCATCTGAGACTTCATACATTTTCTTATAAAAGTAATATAGATCGGAAAAATCTGCGGGCATCAAATAGTCTCCTTTAGCCCGACTAATTTGAGCAATTAACGAATCAGAACGAAAACGTGAATAATTTTTATCGAACTGTTCAATTGTTGCGTGGATAGCATTGATAGCTAAACTTGCATTATTTTTTGTCGCTAATAGGTCAATTGACCACTTAGTTCCGATGGCCTCAAAAGAGTACCTATGATTTTGTTGCTTGAGTTTTGATGGCATCTATTGCCTCATTGAATCCTCGTGGAGTTAAGGAAGAGCCTGCAACTCGAGATAGTCGAAGTGTTGCAATACTCTTGCCTTTAACCTGATCCTTATATCCATCCGCAAAATCTGATTGGTAAGCTCGTGATTCTCGCGAGGTTGCGCTATTTTTTACTGACGAGTCAACAATCTTGCCGTCCTGAAGAACGATCGTTACGTCTATGGCCTCGTTACCGCCCGGAGTATTGTAATTGCCTGTTGCCTCGTAGGTACCGTCTTTAAATGGGCCCATCATTGGGGTGCTGCCAGTAGTTGAATCTGATGGCTGTGAAGCAGTATCATTCATCATAGTACTGGTAGCTGTGTTATCGTCTGATACAGACTTTAGTACGTAGACACCGCCTACTATAAGAGAAATTATAACTATAGATATAATTCCAATAATTGCGGTAGATTGAGGTTTTTTATTCATTACTACAGACTACCAGCCACTGATAGTGAGTGTCTAGCGTACTTTTGTAATTAGTCGTAAATTAGCAAGGTAGTGATTAGGGTCTACACTTGGATGAGTTGCAATGTAATGCATATGTTTCTCTACAAA
>CALRBD010000007.1 GCA_943353855.1 uncultured Candidatus Saccharimonas sp. | reverse complement strand
GAAATACCTGATGTCGTAAAAAAATATAATGTGGAAGACGTCATACTAAAAGCCGATATGACGCCCAGCCAAGTCGCCGCGCTCGTAAAGAAAACTATCGGATCCTAATTCATCAATTTATATTTCTTACCAATAAATAAGGTATTATAGAGTTATGAAGATAGCGGTATTAGGATACGGAAAACAGGGTCGCGCAGCAATAGATTATTGGCAAGTGGGTAACGAACTAACTGTATGCGATAAAAATGAATTACAGGACGTACCACCAGCAGTTAATGTTATTAGTGGCGATAACTATCTAGCTAATCTCGATGCGTACGATCTTATAGTACGATCCCCTGCAATTCATCCTAGAGATATAGTTGCAGCAAACTCTGAGAGAATACTTCGCAAAGTTACAACAGTGACTGAAGAGTTTTTCCGTACCTGTCCGGCTCCAATTATTGGAGTTACGGGTACCAAAGGAAAGGGTACGACTTCAACTCTGATTGCAAAGATTATTGAAACATCTGGCGATAAAGTTCACTTAGGTGGCAACATTGGTATACCACCACTTGATATGCTGAAGGACGGGATAAAACCAGATGATTGGGTAGTTTTGGAGTTAGCCAACTTCCAGCTTATCGACTTGCGTATTTCTCCAAAAATAGCTGTTTGTCTAATGGTGGAACCTGAGCATCTTGATTGGCATACCGATATTAAAGAATACATTAATGCCAAGCAACAGCTCTTCATTCATCAAAGCTCTCAGGATATTGCCATATTTAATAGACGTAGTGATCTCTCGGCAAGCGTAGTTGAAGTATCCCCTGCCCTTAAACTTTCCTATGAGGTACCCGAAATAGGTACACAACCGATTGAGCGTAACGGAGCATATGTACTCGGGGATGATATTTATATGGATGACGTAAAGGTATGTAGTGTTTCCGACGTAAAACTACTTGGGCGACATAACCTCCAGAATGTCTGTGCCGCTATTGCAGCGACTTGGGATCTTATCGATAATGATCCAGCAGTAATAGTAAGTGCCCTACATTCCTTAACGGGCTTACCTCATAGATTAGAACCTGTACGTACCATTAATGAAGTTACTTATTATAATGATTCCTTTTCTTCTGCTGTAGGTTCATCTATTGCAGCCATGGAGGCGATTCATAGTCCTAAAGTCATGATACTGGGGGGTTATGATCGAGGCCTTCCCATTGAGCAACTCGTGGATGCTGTCCAGGACGTCAAGAATAATGTCACTAAAACATTACTTATTGGAACTACGGGTCCGCAAATAGCAAAAGCTTTTGATGATAAAGGCTTTAAAAACTATCAATTAACAGACTCAAAAGATATAGATACGATAGTCCGAACGGCCTCTGGATTAGCTAAGCCGGGTGACGCTATCGTGCTTTCGCCAGGTTTTGCTAGTTTTGACATGTTTGCTAATTTTGAAGATCGAGGCCTTAAATTTAAGGAATCAGTCAATAAATTATGAGCACATATAATAGTTTCGTCTTTGACTCCTATGCCTTCGACAAAGATAATAGGACACTAAAGCTGCATTATAGCTTCGACAATACCCTAAAATTTACAGAAACTTATTCTTTTGATTTTGATTTTACTAATTACGACCACCAGCAGCTAGATACTGCTCTTAAAGATCTATTTCTTATGGCTGGAATATCCTATTACAAAGCCTACACTGTTGATAATATACAGATCAATAATATATCAATTGATGAACGATCAAGTAGCTTTTTCTCAAAGACATACCGCAAAGGGCTCGGTGAGTACTTTTATATTAATAAGTTCGATCCTAGCAAAGAGATAGTTTTTCCTCACAAAAATATTGGTCAATTAAAAAATATTAAAAGTTCAAATCAAGGTCTGCTAATAGGTATTGGTGGAGGAAAAGATTCACTACTTAGTGTTGAGAATCTAAGAAGCCAGCCTAAAGTAGCAACCTGGAGTCTAGGCCATCGCAAACAACTTAAACCATTAATTGACAAAATAGGGCTACAGCACTATTGGGTTGATCGGACTATAGACCCCCTACTTTTAGATCTAAATACAAAAGATGCACTCAATGGTCATATCCCTATTTCAGCAATCTTGAGTTGCGTTGGAACAATCGTAGCCATTCTAACTGGCTACCGAGATGTAATAGTTTCAAATGAGAATTCATCTAACGAACCGACATTAACTTATAAAGGCGTCGAGATAAATCATCAGTACTCTAAGTCATTAGAGTACGAAATAGACTATCAGAAACACTTAAGTCATTCTTTGGGTAGCTCAGTAAGATATTACTCGTTCTTAAGACCATTTAGTGAAGTTCGTATTGCTGAGCTATTTGCTAAAAAGGGCTTTGAAACTTATAAAAGAGTCTTCAGTTCATGCAACCGCGCTTTTACTTTAAAGAATAATGAAATGTCTTGGTGCGGAACGTGCTCAAAATGTGCATTCACCTACTTGGCCTTTATTCCATTCATTGATAGAGATGAGCTCATGAAACTCTGGGGTAAAGACTTACTCAAGGAAAGAGGACTCGAGACCACTTACATGAATCTTTTAGGGATTAGCGGTGATAAACCCTTGGATTGTGTTGGTGAAATACTTGAGAGTAGGCAAGCAATGCAGCTCGCCTATAAAAAATACGATGATATACCTCGATATAGCTTTGTAATTCCTGAAAACTACAATTACCGGCATATGGCTACACATTCAATGCCTCAAGAAATTTTTGATCTTTTACCTTACTAATTAATAGTGATTACTTGTTCCGTCGATGGTGTAACCATGCATCCCTAGCTAGCTTGTTACTATGGTAATACTCGATTGATTTAGGAAGATCCTGCGCATTTGAAGTAATAAAATCAGCAAAATCTAAAAGCTCTTTCTTTATTGCGTCTTCATTCGCAATACCAATTTCATGAAGCATCTGAGGATTATCACTGGCTAGTCTCGTTGACGTCACAAAACTTTCGCCTGCTAGCGGCAATGCATCTGGATGATTTCTTGCAACGTAGTCAAATAATAGATGAGATAGATTGAGAACCATATGTGAAACACTTGCAATAGCTACATCATGGACGTCTAATGCTACAAAATTTACTTGTGAACCAAATACATCACTTAAAATTTTTATAAATTCATTTTTAAAAATAAAATCAGATTCTCGGTCTCCACAGATAATCCATGGTTTGTCTTTGAAGATGCCAATCTTTGAGCCAGCATATCCGCTTTTTTCCGATCCACCCATTGGGTGTGTAGGAATAAAGGTTCTCGTTGTATTCGATAATTCTGAAAAATGAGTTCCGATGTCTTTCTTTACACTAGCTACATCGATAATGAGTTGTGGCTTTTTAACCGTAATAGCGTTGATCTTATCTGCTGCGTCAGATGTTGCATGAATAGGAGTTGCAATGACGACAAGATCAGCGTGCTTAATAATTGATGTAAAATCTGTTTCATTTTCGATAAGTCCATCGTGAATTGCAGCCTGAAGCGTCACACCAGTGCTCCAGCCGTAGCGTGTAATAGAGGGTGACCATCTTTTCAAATCTTTCAGGATTGACGCACCTATCAGCCCGAGTCCAATAACTGCAACCGACTTTATGTGTTCTGGTTTAAATTCCGAATTGCTCGTCATAATTAATGCATGCTTTCTGGAAGTTCTTCTGTGTATCTTTATTTATTTGGTAAATCGCACTCACATCATTCTCCGTATAGTCCTCTTGTGGATAAATCAAGCCGTTAGAATCTATGCTTCCGACTGTGCATATTTTTGTACGGTATTCATCACTATTTTTTTTAATGAAGCCCAGATATATATACTCAATATCCTGAAACTTTGAAGTTAAAGCAATCGGCATTGACTCGATAGGAGGATTAAGGCTTAATGATATAACTTTAGCAATAATACCCGTTGAGACAAGGTCACGTGCTTGTATTTCGACAATCGAAGCTAGTTCTCCCCGTGCTTCAAAAATTGCTTTCATAATTAAGTCGTCCTCCCGTAGCTTGAAAGCTATCCTATTATTTTACGCCAATATAAATAAAATTGAAGGCCTTGTTTTAATTGTACTCGCGTAACTGTATCTAAATGTGTACAATACTACTTAACTAAGCGTGAGCATATTTGGATAATAGGGTAATGGATCAGAACTCTGTCGATCATCATAATCAATTAGATCAGAAGAAGCGGTTGAGTTTTTCAACTATGCTATTTTATGCTAAACATTTTTTTCGATCTCCTCCGGGAGTAATTTCATTAGTTGTCATTTTTATTTTACTTTGGCTTGGAGTTGCAACGACATTTTCAAGACTTTCCATAAAGGGCCAGTCCACTCCCCTACTCGCTAGTAATGAGAAAGTACGGTCGCTTATTAATAAGCAAGTTGAGCAATATCGTGTTTCTGTTAATTTTCCTGGCGGTAAAGTAAAGCAATACAAATTAGAAGATCTAGGCATTAAACTAAACCTTGAAAAAACAATAGCTGTCAGCAAGAAAAAACAGAAGAATCTCAAAAGCAGACTAGTCTGGTGGGAGCCGCAAGAAATTGACTTGCAATATGATGTCAATAAAGATACTCTACGCACCTTCATCACAAAAGAGATTGATATAGCATTGCAGCCGGCTAAAGAAGCCAGCCTCAACATTGTAAATGGACAAGTAATTTTAACGGATTCGGCTGAGGGATTTAGATACAGCATAGATAAGCCTGATGCGACAATTCTAGCCGCTATTGAAAACCTTGATGAAACACCAATAACTCTACAAAAACTTTCTCTTAGTCCTTCACTTACAAGTGAGCTATTAAAGCCTTACAAAGAACAGCTCGATGCAACAGTTAATCAGAAGGTATCGTTCAAGATTGGATCTAAAGTAATAGTACCGGCACCTTCTGACGTTGCCAACTGGCTGGACATATCACCTAATGCAACAACTAAAAAAATTGATATAGCAGTAAATAGTGGGAAAGTAATAGAATACATAAATAAAATAGCCGCCAGCTCAATACGTCCAGCTCGCAATCAAGTAGTGGTAAAAAAATCAGATGGTTCTGAGCAAATTGTAACAACCGGCTTAAACGGTTCAGATGTGCTCGATAAGTCTAAGATTTCGGCACGCATCTCCAATGACCTATTGGAAGGCAAAGGCATTAGTGTTGAACTACCAGTTAGTTACCAACCTTTTAAGACAGTTACGTCAGACTACAATCCTAAATGGATTGAAGTTAATATAACGACCAAACGAATGTACGTTCACGAATATGCCGATGTTGTTAGGACCTTTTTAATATCAGCTGGCGCCCCTGCAACTCCAACTGTAACTGGGCAGTTTAAAATTATTTCAAAACTCGTGAGCCAAGATATGACTGGAGCAAATGTTGACGGAAGTCGATATTTTCAGCCTAGAGTACCTTATGTGAATTATTTCTACGGTGGCTACGCTATTCACGGCAACTACTGGAGGCCTGCAAGCTGGTTTGGTAATATAAATAGCTCGCATGGTTGCGTCGGATTAATGACGGCAGATTCAGAATGGCTCTATAACTGGGCCCCTATCGGAACTCCAGTTATAATTTACCGCTAATTGAACTGCGGGCGGAACGTAATACGTTATCGAAGAGTGCGCATATGGTAAGTGGCCCGACACCACCTTTTTCTGGAGTAATTTTAATATCGTTCATTAGACGGACGTCATCTGCTACGTCACCGATTAGTCCATTTTTATCTGTCGCAACGCCTGCGTCAACAATAACGGCATTTGGTTTTATCATTGACTGAGTTATAAGTCTTGGTACTCCTGTAGCACTAACAATGACATCCGCATTAGCCGTAAGGTCTCCGAGTTCCTTTGTTGCTTTGGTTGCAACCGTGACGTCAAGGTTTGTAGTCTTCCATAATTTCTCGAGTGGCTTACCTACGAGTCTGCCGCGACCGATTATTAAGATTTTTTTATCTTTAAGGTCTACATTGTATGCCGCAAGAAGCCACGTAATAGCGATTGGAGTTGGAGCATCAAATACTGAATCATCTGAAAGACCGTCAACATCCTTACTGGGTTTTACTGTATTTAAAATAACATCTGATTGAGAAGGATCGGGAAGGGGGATTTGGACAATAATCCCATGAACGTCTTTATCCTTGTTGAGCATTTCAATGGTCTTGATTGCATCATCTTGCTTAATAGTATGGACTTCAACATCAACAGCAATCTCATCACCATACGATTGTTTCAGCTTCATATAGCTATCTACTATGGGGTCTGGGTTAGTGCGAATAATCGCAAGCTTTGGCGTGACGCCGTGGGCCTGCCTCAAAGCACGCGAATCAGCTAGTTGTCGGTTTTTAATATAGCTTGCAACATCAAGCCCATTTAGTAATTTCATAATACCTAATTAAACCATTTTTACACTAGTATGACAATTGTCTGATAGGGCTATTAGCTTTATTCAAGGAAAGATTTTAGTTTTGGAATATCACAAAGTAAAATGCCTGTTTTCTGAAGTTTTATAAGTCCCTTTTGGTCAAGGCCATTGAGCTCCCTTGTGGCACTCTCACGGGAAGCATTAACTGAACTTGCAATATCTGCCTGACGAAGCGGTACGGTGATAAGTATCCCTTCTTCTGTTTTTTCACTAAATCTTTTTGCTAACTGTAGCAGGAAAGAAATAAGCCTCTCTCGTACGGTTCGATATTCGAGGGTCATAATTCGCTCAGAATGAATACGATACATTTCAGTTGTCATATCTAGAATAGGCAACAGTAGATCAGAGTCGCTCAATAGATGCTCTTCATATATAGAGCGCTGTAGCTTCCAAGCTACAAGAGGCGTTATGGCTTCATAGATGACGCCCCTTTCCTGTCCAGTGTGTGACCAAATTAGAGGAAAAATTTCATTATTCTTTCGTAAAATTAAAACGTTCTCTTCTGCATATTTTGTAATCGCATAGGCTTTTGCGACACCGGATTCAATAAAGTATACGGAACTTGGAGTTTCTCCAGGCCTAATAATATATTCACCTTTTTTATAGGTTAACCGTGATCCCTTTTCAAAGACCTTTTTAAGATTGTCTCGCTGTGTCTCAGATGCCAACATGGCTATATTATGTCATAAAATATTAAAAAGTGATTATTATCACACTATTGAAAAGTTTAATATCACTCTGAGCTACTACAAATAAGTCTATAGTTATAGATGTAAACGGAGGTGCGAATCATGGTGAGTACTGAAGTGGTGAGGAGACAAATCAACAACTTAGCGGGCTCTATTCCCTTCTGGTATAACCCAGAATTACGGGAGTTACCAAAAATAATGCGTGAGGGTGAGATCCTGCAAAATATTGTTTTTGGAAGGTATGAAGGAGGTACTGCGTTATTGTGTGCAACAAACTACCGTGTGCTCTTAGTAGACAAGAAGCCCATGTTCCTAACCGTGGAAGATATACGCTATGACATGGTTGCGGAAGTAGACTTCGCACATTACTTTCTTGGTGCGACAATGCATTTACGTAGCTTCAGCAAGGATCTAAAGTTTAAAAGCTTTAGGAAAATTGAACTTCGAAAATTTACTTCACATATCCAAGACAGGGTCATGGAGCAAAGGAGTCGCACAATGGAAATGGCAAATGGGGAACGACAGCCCGTAAATTCAGCCATTCCAATGCAGGTATTTGAAACGGAAGACTCTCATATGACCGATATGCAAGCCCGCTCACTACTGCCAGTAAACAAAGACCAGTGGTACAAAATAAACCCCCAACCGCTACCTCCTAACCCGTACGCAAGACCAAGCATGATTACAAGGCGCCGTATTGGTAGATTTGATTACGTCGAAAAGTAAGATCTCAGGGACTAGCTAACAGATAAAGATATTGGTATAATGGTGCTACTGCGGGTGTCGTACAACGGCTAGTATATAAGTTTTCCAAACTTAGGACGAGAGTTCGATTCTCTCCACCCGCACCATATTTACGAATTTCATAAGCTATAATGCTTATCCGTACTTTATTATATTTATATGCCCTGGTAGCTCAGCTGGATAGAGCAGGAGACTTCTAAGCTCAAGGTCGCAGGTTCGAATCCTGCCCGGGGCACCAATATTGTTATCATACTATTTACTCATTACACGGAAGGTGGTACAACGTGCAAAATGATCCACAGAATTCAGGACGAAGAAAAATAATTATCATTAGTGCTATTGTTTTAGTGCTTATTTTTATACTTATATTAATATTTTTCAGCCGTCAAAATTCTAAAACTAATACAGATGATACTAATCAGATTGATACTACCGATTCCACAATTTCAGATACTGAATGGGGGATTAAGTTCCCTGTAACAAAGTCTGGAAGTTTTGATACTAGCTTTGACACTGTCGTTGGAACCACACCATTCATTGTGCCATCTACAGGTGCAAGTGTTGAGCAAAAATATATATCAGTCAACGGCTTTAGTCCGAGCGAAAATAGCTGTACCCTACCATTCATAGCCGCAGCCGTATACAGACACAAGGAGGAGAATCCAGGAATAGACTATTCAGTTTCTTTTAGCCTAAATAAAATTGAAGTAAAGAAAGTTAAGGTTGGAGACTGGTGGTATTCATCATCTTCTATAGTTACAGATGGTGAGTGTTTTCCAGGAGACAAGGCACAATCTAAAGACTATTTAACTCTTGCTAGCCAGTACTTCAGCGATTTTTCAAAGATGACTAACCTAGGAAATTAGCGCACGTAACGTTTTGATCGATTGTCGATAGCTACATTAACGCTTTCTTGTAGTGCTAACTGTAAACTGGCTTTCAATTCTTCGGATCCTGAGATAGGAGTTTCTAAAGGTTGCCCAATGTGTACGCTAGGTGCCCATGAATTACGAATTTTAATTGCAGGAGCCTTTAATGATTTGGTTATTGAAGCCCCTTTGGGTTTATCTTCTCCATATGCGATACCAATTGGAAGGATAAGGAAGTCTCGATCGACTTGTGCTCTACAGACTATGTCGGCGATGCCGCGATGGAGTTTTTGAACTTCATTGGGTTTTTCTGTATTACGTGTACCTTCTGGGAAAAAAGCCATATTTTGTCCGTTAGTAAGTCTATGCACCGAAACGTCAATTAAATCATCGGTGGCATAACGTCGTAGTATTGCCTGCTCTTCCGTAAAATCTTTCGCCCTATATGCAGGGATGGCTCCTAGTTGCTCAACGGCCCAGCGCAAAGGCTCACTTTTAAAGAGATCGGTTTTTGATGGAATAAAAGTTGTGCCCTGCATTGATTCGAGTTGATCTATTTGAGCTGGCAAGGCAGCGAGCACGTATTGATCATTATTGGTTCTATGATTGGCAGCAAATATGATCCCCTTGCCCTGTTCAATAGCATCCCCAAAGACTTCGGGCCCTTCTTCATCCCAGTAAGTAATTTCAGATCGCATAGCATTACCTAATACATAGTGTGCGAACTTCATAAAAGGCTGGTTCACTTCATTATCTTTGTAAAAATCATATACTGCAGCAATATTCATGGCATCTACAGGTGGTTTTTCGCTATTTGTCATTGTTACAGTATATGTCATTGTATACTACAAAGCTGTTGTCAAATTGTTCAATAACAGATATACTTCACTGTGATATGGCGGGCTTAGCTCAGTTGGTTAGAGCGCCGGGTTGTGGTTCCGGAGGCCGTGGGTTCGATCCCCATAGCTCGCCCCACAAGAAATCTGGTCAGTATTACTGGCCTTTTTTTATGTTTATGTTAAATGGAATCGCTAGTAAGGACTCGTCGATCCCTGTTATACTAATAAAAATAGGAGAAAACATTGAAAAAAATTATTACATTTTTTAAAGAATATAAACAATTTGGTCTTGTCATAATAACTGTACTCGTAGCAGGTATCCTAGCGCTCCTAGGTCAATCGACTGCTGCTCACGTAGTTCTAGCTGCCAGTGCCCTCTTGAACACCGTACCGCTTGTATGGGGGATGGTACAGGACATACGCGCTGGAACTTACGGTGTCGATATATTGGCGGTTACTGCAATCCTGAGCTCAATCCTATTCAAAGAGTACTGGGCCGGAATTATAATTGTCTTTATGCTTACTGGTGGAGCAGCTTTAGAGGACTATGCAGAAAGACGAGCTCAAGCTGAACTGACCGCACTTCTCAATAGAGCACCTCAGATGGCTCATGTTATTCGTGGACGTAAAGAACTTGATATTCCAGTTGGTCAGGTAGTTGTTGGCGATAAGCTAATTATTAAACCTGGTGAAGTTGTTCCTGTTGATGCCATAGTCCTTGAGGGCATATCAGATTTTGATGAATCAAGCCTTACGGGTGAAAGTCTTCCTGTTAACAAAATCGTTGGTCAAGATCTACTAAGTGGATCGGTAAGCATTGATGGTTCGATTACTGCAAAAGCTCTAAGGACTGCAGAGAACAGTCAGTTTAGCCAAATTATTAAACTAGTCAAAGCAGCTCAAGCAGGTAAATCACCGTTCGTAAGAATGGCCGATCGTTATGCGGTACCATTTACGCTACTAGCATTCACAATAGCCTTCGGGGCATGGGCGCTCAGCGGCGATAGCCTACGCTTCCTCCAGGTACTTGTAGTAGCAACTCCCTGCCCTCTTATTCTTGGTGCTCCGATTGCCCTAATCTCTGGAATGAGCCGAGCAGCGAAACACGGAATTATTGTAAAAAATGGTTCTGCTCTAGAACAATTGGCTCGAATGAAAACAATGGGATTTGATAAGACTGGAACGTTGACTCGTGGAATACCTGAAGTAAAAGAAATTACTGTATATAACTCATTTAGTGAATCTGAAGTTTTGAAGCTCGCAGGGACGCTTGAGCAGGTATCAACTCACGTTTTGGCAAGTGCTATAGTCGATCTGGCTAAGTCCCGTAAAATCGCCCTTACGAAGCCTAAGCACGTAAAAGAAATCGCCGGAAGAGGCCTGAAGTCCGTAATTGCTGGTAAAAATATTCTGGTTGGAAGACTAAGCCTACTTGAAGATGAAAATGTAGTAATGCCCAAAAGTTTTAATAGTAAAAATATTAATACCACAGCAGCTTATGTCGCTGTTGATGGGAAGCTCGCTGGAATTATAACTTTTGAAGATACCTTACGCGATGATGCAAAAGAAACCCTAGAAAGACTTAAGAGACTCGGCGTCCAGGAATTACTAATGATAACTGGAGATAACAAGACTACTGCACAGGCTATCGCTAAAAAACTCGGTATCGAGACAGTTATTTCCGATGCAATGCCTGCCGACAAACTCATGGCTATTGATAAGGCTCAATACAAGCCAATTGGGTTCGTAGGAGACGGAGTTAATGATGCTCCTGTGCTTACAGCGTCAGATGTTGGTATCGCACTTGGAGCACGTGGTTCAACCGCTGCCAGCGAATCGGCAGATGTTGTTATTATGCTCGATAGTCTCGGTCAGGTTGCGGTTGGAGTAGATATTGCACAACGTACGATTCGTATCGCAAAGCAGTCAATAATGACTGGTATTGCTCTCAGCACAATCCTAATGTTCATATTCGCTACTGGAAAGTTCCTCCCTATCTATGGAGCTGCAATACAAGAGCTAGTTGATGTAGTAGTGATCGTATATGCACTACGAGCACATGGCCCATGGCGTGGTGTCAAAGACGACGTTATCCTAAGCTAACTTAGCTTAGAGCTAAAACAACAAGTACAGGAATTAGAATATTATCGCTACCAAGTGCCCCAAGGTTCTCTAGGGCTGCAGCCATAAAAGGCAAGACAACGAACATGAGCGGTGATAGAGATAATGAATGGACAGTCTGAATTCCTATTAGAATCGCAAAAGAACAAAGTATGAATGCAAGAGTGCCTACTATACTTTTTTTGTTGCCAAAAATAGTATAGAGACTGTTTTTACCAAAATGGCTTCCAACAAGTCCAGCCATTCCATCAGACAGGCTCATGAATAGAATCGCAACTGCAAAAATCCAAGGATCACGAGTAAGTGTTGCAGCCAGGCCAATACCTAATGCGTAGAGCACATCGCCCCATGTCTTACGTTTTACGTCGTTGATTGCCTTAAAAATGTTAAATCGCTGAGACAATAGAACAACGACGAGAAATGCAGCGCTTATATTTTGAATTGCTGTGAAAGATAAGAATGCCGGCCAAGTGGCTACATATGCTCCAATAACAATGTGCAGCAGCTTTCTTGCTGATTCACCACGGACTAGTTTTTCGCGCCAAAAATATTCAGATATTACAAGCATCAGTAATATCGGCCCTAAGGCAAGAATTATTTTTATCATAACCTTTATTGTACATCAGACTACCAATAAAGTAGTACTCCTATTTAGTAGGAGAATCTTAATAATTTATTCTTGTTCGGAGACATTAATGGCAGCTTGTTTCTGTTCCCAATTTTCTTTAAAAGAATTAATAATATAATTATCGACTGCTCGGCCATCTATGCCTAAGTAGTTTTCATAGCCTTCTCTAAACACATGACCAGAGCTAAGTTCAGTATCAACATGCTGTATCATGCGTGCGCGGTTATAGCGCTGTAATGCAACCAACGCTAAATTTATTCCAATTCCAGCTACAGAAATCGCAGATACCGTGGCCCCCTTACCTTCAATAATTTTTTCAGCAACAATAATAGAACTGGGAAGCGCTCCGATCGTATGGACAACTTCATTAAAGACACTGCCTCGAAAAGCAAAGTTAGCTGAGGCCTCAATAGGGCTCCTTCTAGAATCTAGACGATAAGTACCGCCCTGACCAGACCTAGAAAATCTACCTGCAGTGCCCATGACCACTTTTCGAACTATGGGGCTGCCTAGGGCCTGATGACGCCTTATGCTCTTTTCATAATTACGGGGTATCAGGTATCGAGCAATGCCCCTTTTAAGGAGATTGGATTCGGCATGATCTTGTAAATCATAAAAAGTTGGATACTCGATATCATACGGCTTTGCAGCCATGGGATCCTGTTTGGAAAAGTGAGATTCTGTCATAGATTAAAGGGATATAATTGTCATTAGATAGGGTATTATGTCATATATAAACTATAAATCAAATATATTGCATCCCTATTGTTCTATTTTTGACTGGAGAGCAACTCTAACTATAGTTCCACCACCTGGGTTTTCCGCTACTGCAATCGTCCCATTGTATTTATCTGTAATTATCTTATCTGTATAAAGACTAAGGCCTAGACCTTCATAATTTAATTGCTGGGTGTCTGAAGCCCTTGAAAAAGGTGCAAATATCTTTTCCTTAGCCTGGGCCTCAATACCTTCGCCCGTATCGGATACTGTAATATGTGTTTCTTTCTTATCGGCATTTACTTCAACATCTATACTGTCTCCGGCTTTTGAAAATTTAATTGCGTTATCCATCAACGAAGATAGGAGTTGCATTAAACTCACTCCATCAATTTGAGCAGTGATATCTGGTTGTATCCTCGTTGAAAATCGTATTTGTTTTGATTGTGCAAAATCACGATACTTTTCAACGGTCTCAGAAACAATATGTTCAAACTGTGCTGTATCCATAGCAATGGCTGTGGTTTGAGTTTCGATAGCACTCAAAAAGGCCATTTTTGAAACGATATACTTAATTGACGATAGCCCATTACTGAAAGTTTTTCCTTTTGGAACTGCCTGAATGTTCTGTGCATAGCGATCAATTTCTAGAATATCATCTTGTATGACACCGCTACCTTCACGAATGAGACTTGTCTGAGCATTGAACACCTCTTTTTCAAGATTTAATTCCTGATTGGCAAACGAAGTAACAAGTCTTTGCTGGAAAAGGTTCCTATACGTTATTAGAAGTCCAACCGCGCCAACTACATAAACTACAAGTTGAGTCGAAAGAATAGCAGGATTAATAGTGTACTTCTTTGTCCATACAAAAAGTGTATTTACAAATATTGCAAGAATCAGAATACTTACGGCAGGAATGATTACTGCGCGCTTTTTAATAAATTTCAGTAAACTCGTATCCTCGATAGTTCTTGCCTGGAGTACGTTTGAAATTTCAGTTTTTTGTGATTTTTCAAGAATAGTACTCACATCTTGGGACAGTTTTTTGAGTCTAGTATCCATTGCGGAGCTAGTTTCTTTGGATATCGTATTATCGAACTCTAAGAGTTCTACAGTAGACTTCATAGTAACAATCGGTGTATTTAGGTAGTGAGTGGATAGATCAATGAATTTCTTTCTTTGAATTTCAGTCTGTTTAAAGCGCTCCTTTAAGGCCGCAAACTCTAAACGAAGTCTTCTTTGTATAAGTGTTTGTATTCCATAGAATATTGCCAGTCCGATCAAGATGCCGATAAGTAAGAAAGGTGATGCTTTTGCTATAGACGCTGGAACCGCAGATGCACCGACGTTAAATGCTCTAAATATAAATTCTGTAGGCGCTTCGAGAGCTGAAGGAATAAACCGTTGTATTACAAGCGGCGTATACGGAGTTGGGCGAGACCCTGAGCTTGTTGCAGTTTGAGGAACGGGAGTAGTTTCGTTAGTCGTTGGATCGGCTGTAATAGGGGTCGGCGTCTGTGGATCGGCTGTAATAGGGGTCGGCGTCTGTGGATCGGTTGTAATAGGGGTCGGCGTCTGTGGATCGGTTGTCGTTATAGACAAAACGACACCCGTATCAACTGAGCTATTATCCGATTGATACGTATCTCCTGCGTATAATATGCTCGCACTGAAAGATACCGGCTGCTGTGAAGTCGCAGCGTATACCACCCCTCTTTTTGACTTTTCTTGCGGTACGAAGCCTGTCGCGGGAACCTTGAACGTTACTGTTTTTTCATAGCTTGAAGCCGCCGCAAATACCTGGTTATTCCAAACTACCTTATTTCCTTCAACAGAGCCTCCAGCTGATGAACTGACATAGGTCAAACCACTCGGTATTGTAGCCTCAACAGTAGCACCGGCTATGTTACCCCTCGATTCAGGGTCGATATTTGCCTTATTCTGTATATTCAGACTATACGTTATGTTATCCCCTCGAGTAATATTTGTTCGATCTTTGGTGATTGAGAGTTTTACATCTTTAAAACATTGGGTTTGAGCAGGTTGATCTACTGCAACTTCCGTTGCTATATTATCTATTAAACTGTCATCTGGAATATTCACTACCGCACTAGATAATGACGCTATACCAGCGATATCACAATAACTTTTAGTATTTGTTTCGTAACAATACTGAGCTTCATCTGCATCAGCTACAACTGTCGCATACGGAAGGTTGCCATTTGCCCAAGGGCTAGTATTGTATACCGTTGACTCTACGTCGATGATTAATTGTTCATTTCCTGCATAAGGTATTGACGATAAATCAAGATAACCTAGTTCTTTTATATCCTGCCTTTGTATCAATATTTGACCGGCGCTATTTTTAACTGTCACGTAGTAGTTTTGGAAATCATACATGCTGGCGTTCGATAACTTAGCGCGCTTCCAATTAAACGAATGAGTATTGCCGTCACAGTAAAAATCGTCTGCATTAAGACTGACGGTTTGCGTAGTTTTCGTTGTTCTGCAAGGAGATTCAGCAGTGGTCTTATTGTATGTCCACACATATCCAGATGCCCCAATACTCCACATACAGGAACCTACTGCAGCGTACCCTACATCACCACTATTTCCGTCGTTAATCTCGTTCCAATATTTTATTTTTGGAAAATCGTCACATAATCCTGGCTTATCCCAGTCGTAACATATTGTTGCACCTCCTGTGCGAGCCGATGTAAGCGCAGCGTCAGCAGTTTTATATAAAGCGAAGTAAGATCGTTGATGCCCGTCCGCTTCATTCGTTATATTAGTAATATCCGAAGACATAGTCCAAGGTGTAAAGAGCCATTGGGCCGGAAACAGAGAAGGAGCACTTGGGCTACTTAATGTTGCTCCCGTTGACAGGTTACGGCAAATAATGCCCGGGTCAACTCCAGAAAAAAGTCCAGCCGAGAGACAGATCCCCTTGTCTGTTCCACCAGGATTTTTCCATATAAATAATCCGTAAGGCCGTTCGATACCAACTCCGGTATAAAAAGCGACTGGCCCTCCATTACCCGGCCACCCCGTGCATACCTGATTTAATACAACGTCGTAACATGCAAGACGAGTGCCTAAATCACGCTGCGTCTGAAACGGATCACCAAAAATAATATCTAAAATCCTCGTGTTGCCTGTTCTATAATTCACAAGCCAGTATATTTTATCGCCGCTCATAACATGTTTTCCAGTAGTCTCATACGAACCGGCATGTTCAGACAATAAATACGTTCGAGTTGCAGCATTAGACGTCGCGATGTACCCAGAGCATGAAGCGTTGGTTGCAAGATCAAAACAAACCATCGTCTGGTATGTTTGATCAGCATCATTGGCGTGTCCATACAGTTTAGTACCCGACTTAACAAAGCCTGATATTAGAGCGGGATTAGAACCCGTAGGTTCAGTGCTCGAACCTAGTATTGTGAATCCACAATTTTGAAATAAGGATAAGTTAATACAAGTAACCCCATAGTTATTGCCGCTTTGACCTGGTATGTACAATTTTCCCGTATCAGTGTCTAAGACGTGCTGTAGCTCTTTAGGAGTGCTGATGTTCCTAGTTCCAGTACCTAGAGCAGTGGGTACTTCATTAGTTCCATCTTTAGATAGATAAGTTGGAAATGTGACGTCGCTACAGCTTGCGTACGTTTTTAAATCAAAACAGTCCATAGAGACAGAGGAGGTAGTTGCCCGCACTGCTTTATAAATTATAAATACCTTATCGTTATAAATAATCGGGGATGAGGGTGAATTGCCGTTTGTTATTAATTGTCTTTCATCAAGAGGCTGAATTAGAGCCTTTTGAGAAACAGGGTTTAAATCGTCAGTAGTACCAGTCTTAATTTTAATGAATGTTACAGTAGTTGGATCATTTGGCAATGTTGAGCTATAGACGCGGCTATCGGCAGCTGTAGACCTAGAATCAATCGAATACTCCGCTGTCCAACCTTTTGGCAAATTTAATTGACCATTGAATTCCTGGTTATCATCTATTTCTTCAATAATACTTCCGTCTACTGAATCGGATGGATAATTTAATTTTAAGCTTTTTTGCCAAGTAACTTTTTCACCGGGACTCGCATTAACGTTACTCGTTTCCGTTTTTGCATCAGAAACAATAGTAATGTCGTTCTTAATCTTTGCTGGTTTTTTATTACGTTGAACAGCATAGATAATTACCGCCAACAATAGAAATAATCCAACGGCAATGATTAGTCCAATGCGCAATTTTTTATTATCTATTTGTTTTATGGAATTACGTAGATTGTTGTATTGACGAAGGACTATATCTTTTATTTTCATAGTCCACTACCTACGCCATTAATCTTATCAAGGTAGTTAGGAAAGCCGTCGCAGTCCGAATCATCATCACCTAAATTACCGTTATTTGCCGCGTTATAACTCAATGGACAACCCTGGCCCCGGCCAGTATCTTCTGCTGAGTTTAGGACACCATCTCGGTCATAATCTAAATTTCTACCAGGAATTGGATCGTCTGAGTTATAGCGTTTTGGCAAAGAATACATGTTGACGAACCTTTTACCAAGTTCAAGCTGGCTTGATTCGGTTAAGTGTATGCTGTCATAACCTCGCTTTAAGTCTCCTGTTTCTACGACGTCTACCTTTTGCTTATATGCCTGGTCGTTATCGGCGACAAATTGCATTGCATCTCGTACTTGTCTATGTCTGTTAGCATACACTGCTGGTTGAGACTCAATAGCTGAAAAAGCAAGAGGCTCAAGACTTCCAGCCCACGGCGCGCCACAGTAGTTGCCTGTTATAGGGTAAGATTCCTCGATACACTGATTTTGTGATATTTTTCCTAGTACAATATGCGCCGAAGGATGAAGTTTGAAATCATTGCGGATTGCCTGTGTCAAATTAAGTAAGTTTTGTTTGTAGGCAGCTGCATACTCGTTTTGTAGTGTATCGGTCTCGCCCTGCATCCATAGGAATCCGTCAATGGTGTATTTCTTACCTTGAGATCGTAACTGCTCAGTCAACTGATCATACTCTGTTTTCAATCTATAGTAACTCTTCTGTCTTGTTTGTGCATCGGCCGAGTTCCAATCATATGGAATAAACTGGCTCGTAGATTGTGCAAGAGACTGAAAGCCGTAGGTAACTTTAAGGATAATAACTTTACGCCGTCCCTTGTCGTATAACGTTCGACCGGCACCCAGTTCAGGACCAAAAAGTCCCCCACGCTGAGCACTATTTAAATTTGTTAATTTATTCGACGTTACACCTAAACCAGAGTCAATCCATCCAGCGATACTCTCACCGTTAAAAATAGTCAGCCAATCGACTGCGCTGCTTGGTCCTTTTCCATCTGCTCCAGCCCACCAAAATTTGGTGTCCACATCTGCAGGATGATTTTTCTTATCGAATCCTGTACCGTCTGGGAGACTACTTCTGAATGAGTTAGTTCCCTCAGCGTTAGATTGACCAGCAATAATAAATATCGAGTATGGCTCATCATCACTATCAGCAAAAATAAATCTTTGCATCGTATCAATGTAAGAGACAAAAAATAAAACAGCGACCAATAAACCGCATAAGACTACGTACTTCTTTTTTATAGATCTCACCACTCTTGTATTATACAGTTAATTGTAGTGCTTTAATCAAATAAAGACTGAATTTCTTATATACGGGGGTAATCAAGATTATGCATATAAAAATCCACCATACAATTTGCTGGTGGATTTAACGGAAGTTTCTCTTGGTCGGGGTGAAAGGACTCGAACCTTCGACCTCGCGGTCCCAAACCGCGCGCGCTAGCCAACTGCGCCACACCCCGATGCCACGTGTAACTGCACTATTATAACCTGTTAGAGGAGTATCGTACAGCCCCAAATAGATCTAAGGAGCCGTAAGATTACAGGGAGTTATTGCTAAGCTATTATTTAGCGAACTCTATAGCACGGGTTTCACGAATAACATTGACCTTGATAGTACCTGGGTACTGCATTGTACTCTCAATTTTGTTGGCGATGTCTCGAGCTAGACGTATAGCGGAAAGATCGTCTACATTTTGAGGCCGGACAAAGACACGCACTTCACGACCTGCGCTAATCGCATATGACTTATCGATGCCTTCGAATCCATTAGCAATGTTCTCAAGTTCCTTCATGCGCTCACCAAAGTTTTCAGCACTAATGTTTCGTGCTCCAGGTCGTGATGCGCTAATTGCGTCAACAACACGGATAATTATTGCTTCGACACTTGTAGCCTCCACATCGTCATGATGCTGCTCAGCGGCTTGTGCAACTTCTTCTGGGGCACCGTACTTACGTAATACTTCGCCACTAATGTGGTGGTGCTTACCTTCAACCTTATGAGTAAGAGCCTTACCAAGGTCATGTACTAATGCTGCATACTTTGTAATACGCACATCTGCTCCAACTTCTTCAGCGATAACACCAGCGATATGTGCCATTTCAGTTGAATGTTTAAGTACGTTTTGTCCGTAGCTAGTTCTATACTTTAGTTCACCAAGGAGCTGAAGTATGTCTTTAGGTATACCTATAACTCCAACTTCGCGTGCTGCATCTTCACCAGCCCGTATAACGTCTTTCTGCACGTTCTTTTGGGCTTTCTCAACAATCTCTTCAATTCGTCCAGGATGAACTCGTCCGTCCTTTAAGAGCATCTCTAGAGCTTGACGAGCTACTTCGCGTCGTACAGGATCGAAAGAGCTTAATATAATCATACCCGGAGTATCATCAACCATAATGTCGACACCAGTTGCACGTTGAAGTGATTGGATATTACGGCCCTCTTTCCCGATTATACGGCCCTTCATTTCTTCATCTTCAAGCTTAACTGCAGTTACAGTTCTCTCTGCAGTAACTTCGCTTGCCATTCGTTCCATAGCAGTCGTAATGATAACAGCGGCTTTTTCATCTGCTGTTTCTTTTGCTTCATTTTGTAATTTAATTACAAGTCCTGTGAGATCATTTTTTATATCTCGTTCAGTCATTTTAATAAGCTTTTCTGCTGCATCTTCTTTAGTGAGTTTTGCAACTTTTTCGAGCTTTTCTTGTTGCTTGCGACGAATTTCACGAATCTCGTTCTTAAGATCTTCTACTTCATCTTCGCCTTTGCGTAAAGCCTCATTTCGTTTATCGAGCTGATCGAGTTTCTTATCAAGCGATTCTTGGCGCTCTAAAAGACGCTGTTCAATATCTTTAATTTCTCGACGACGAGATTGCTCATCCTTGCGAGACTGCTCTGCTACACGTTGGGCCTCTTCTCGAGCTTCTTCTAGCTTCTTGTCGGCCTCTTTCTGAGCTTTTTTAAGTTCTTTTTCAGCTGCATCTTGTGCTGTACTGACTTTTCTCTTGCTTAGTGTAGTGCTTGCTCCAAATCCAACAGCAAGCCCAGCCACTGCTAGTCCAATGGTAATTGGGTCCATCTATTAGTCCTTTCTATCTGTTAGCGCCGTAATGACATCACTATCACTTCTTTAGTCGTACGGGTAACTGTCTTGTCAAAAATTATAATTATAGTAAAAAATTCACAGATTTTAATAAAAACCTACCTATAGAATAGCACAGTCTCTCTGTTAAAAGGATTTATAAAGCTTCTTTATTTTCTCTGCTTCGTGATGTGTGGCTCACTGCCGTACTCTGGTGTAACAACCTTTTGGTTACTTCCATTGATAATTTTTTGCAAAGCTTCTTCCAGCCATGCTTCTCCTGATTCGCTAATAATAGGGATTTGCAGACTACTAGCTAATGCATTTGCTACACTCATGCCAATCCTAAGCCCCGTAAAGCTACCTGGTCCTCTATAAATAATGATGCCCTCGATATTGGACCAATCACTACCCTGTGAGCTTAGTAGATCCTTAATCTTATGATGAATCGTTTCTGCCAATTGTCGGTGTGCTTCCCAACTTACGCTATCAATTATTTTTGAGTCGTCGTATAGTGCAATTTCAGCTTCTGGTTTATCTGTTCTAAGTGCAAGAATGATCATAATTAAGTTTCTAGGCCTTTCATGAGATAGCTTAAACTTTCTGGATACTGCATATTAAATTCTCTCGCTTCTTCTCCAGTCTTTCTGATAGTAATAGTAACCCGATCTTTAGGAAGCACATCCTTCACGACATGTGCCCACTCAATAACTGTAATAGTTCTGTCATCGGTTAGAGATTCTACGAGCTCGTGACGCAAAAGTCCTGGATCATCAAGGCGATAAAAATCATAATGCACCATTTGCAATGCGCCCGATGAATACACACGGCTTATCGTAAATGTAGGGCTCATAACTCGGTCAGTACTGCCAAGACCTTCGGCCAGTCCTCGAGTAAATGCAGTCTTGCCGCCTCCCAGGTCGCTTATTAGCTCAATAACTTCACTGCCTTGAAAATGCGAGCCAATTTTTTTACCTAAAGCTTCGGTTTCAAGAGCGCTTTGAGTATTTACGAGTCTATGAATATCATTTGTCATATAGCATGAATATTACCTGTTGTTCTCTGTTATCGCAATAGGGTAGTGCATGAATTGCAGGCTAGATGTATACTAAACCTAGTTATGTTAGTGCTTAGTAAAATGATCTTACAACGACCAGTTATGAGCTTACGTACCAGCAGCCAGGTTGCTACTGCTACGCAAGCAATTATTAATCCAAACAATCTGCGCATTGAAGGATTTTTTTGCGCTGATTCATTAGAACGAAGTAAGCAGCTTGTCCTTCTCCATAAAGATATCCGAGATGTTCTTACTGCCGGTCTTATTATCGATGACCACGCTGACCTTGCGGAGCCCGAAGATCTAGTTCGACTTAAGAAGATTATTGACCTCCATTTTGAAATCATTGGTAAAAGAGTTAGGACCCAAAGCAAGAGACGCCTCGGTAAGGTAGTGGATTATGCCGTAGATCCAGAATCAATGATGATTAAGAAAATCTATTCTAGTCAGTCACTTGTCAAAAACTTCATGGGTGGAACGCTTAGCATTGATCGCAACCAAGTAATCGAGATAACCAATAAAGAGATCATTGTCCAGGATGCAGTAGAAAAAGTCGAGGAACCAGCCCCGATTTTCAACACTCAACCTGCCAGTTAAATATTTAGGGCCTGTTTTACATCCTGATAGTTATAGCCTTGGCGTATAAGGTAGGCAAGTAGCTTCTGATCATCTTGATAACGAGTTTGGCGACGCTTACGAACAACTAGTTCGTCTAGCATTGAAATATCATCATGATCATCGGCTTCAAGGACAGAACGAATAATATCTTCTGAGACACGTTTTACCTTAAGCTCCTGGGAGATTCGACGATGACTTGCAGACTTAAGTTGTCGTCTATTTTCAGCCCACATAGTTGCGAATTTATTATCATCAAGCCAGTTGCGCTTAATCAAACGTTCAATTATCTGATCAATTTGTTCCGGGTCATATTCTTTTGTTTTTAAATATTCTCGTATCTCCCATTCGCTTCGTAATCTTCTGGTGATTAGACCAAGTGCCTTATTGTATCCAATATCAAGTAACGAGGTGTCCTTGTAGGCAATGAGTTCTTCTTCTGTAATATCTTGACCTTTTTTAATACCGCTATCTATTAATGCGGATTCACTAAGGCCGAATGAAAACACATCGTCAACAAATACCGAATAACGGCTATGGTCTTTAACCTGTTGTTTAATAGCCGTAATGCGCATGTAGATATTAGTTTTCGCCAAGTATTATAGTGGCTTCTTCGCCTCTAAGCACTACTGGATGATCCGAGTAAGGTGCCTCATTCACTTGACCTTCTATAGCAATTTCCTGGGTTGCAGTTTTTGGCTCTGACTCATGTTGTTCGCAGCTCATACTCTATCTCCTTTTGATGAAGCGTAACTACCCTTCTTTTGTTACGGCTTCAGTAACTTTTTTGGCTAATTCGTCTAGAACTTTAGGATTCTCTTCAAGATATTTCTTTGTTGCTTCACGTCCTTGACCAATTTTGGCGTCATTATAAGCAAACCAAGCTCCTGACTTTTCGACAATATTATGGGTCACAGCAAGATCCAATACATCACCGCTTCGTGAAATACCCTGGTTGTACATAATGTCGAATTCAGCCTGTCTAAATGGTGGGGCAATCTTATTCTTTACGACCTTCACTCGTGTCCTATTGCCAATAATAGCTTCGCCCTGCTTAATCTGTGCGATGCGTCGAATATCTACTCGGACTGATGCATAGAATTTAAGTGCATTTCCACCTGTTGTAGTTTCAGGGTTTCCAAACATTACGCCGATTTTCATACGGATCTGATTGATAAATATAACCGTAGCTTTAGATCGGCTAATAACTCCTGTTAACTTACGGAGCGCTTGGCTCATAAGTCGAGCCTGTAGTCCCATATGACTATCTCCCATATCGCCCTCAATTTCAGCTCGAGGTACAAGAGCCGCGACCGAGTCGACAACAATAAGGTCAACTGCATTACTGCGGACGAGTGTCTCGACAATCTCGAGAGCTTGCTCACCATTGTCCGGTTGGCTGAGAAGGAGATTCTCAACGTCTACGCCAATACGCTTTGCATACGCAGGATCAAGTGCATGCTCAGCATCGATAAATGCCGCTGTGCCACCCATACGTTGAACTTCAGCGATTGCATGAAGTGTTAATGTCGTTTTACCACTTGATTCAGGTCCATATATCTCAACAACTCGGCCTTTAGGAATACCGCCGCCTAGTGCAATGTCTAGAGAGAGGCTACCAGTTGGGATACATTCAACTTTTTGCTTATGCGCATCCCCCATTTTCATAATGGAGCCTTTGCCGAACTGTTTTTCAATTACTTCAAGAGCCAGGCCAAGGGCCTTAGCTTTTCCAGTTTCCGCTGGTTCAGTCTTTGCGACTTTTTCTTGTTTAACTTTTTTATCTGCCATTTTTCTACCCTCCTACTTATAAAACCTATGTTTTTTCGTTTTCACATCGCATCACTACGTTGTGTACTAAATAGTATAGCAAGCTCTTTGCAATGTTAATTGCTTATGGTTATTTTCATAGCAAAAGAGTTATGGCTTATACTAGATATTAGTTATGCGAATATCCGATACTTTAGTCCTACAATTAGTCGCAACAACCCGTAAACTCTCCGATGATCAGGTTGCGGATTTGCGCGCTCAAGAGAAGGCGACTAATAGACCAATGCAAGACATAGTAACAATGTCTGGTCTTGTAAGTGAAGCGGATTTGGTTAAGTTATATGCGCGTCACATAAAGATGCCCTACATCGACCTAGATTTACTATCCATAAATCTTGAACTTCTCAAAAAAATACCTGAACGTATTGCTCGCAGGTACAGTTCAGTCGTCTTTAGTATTAATACTGATGGAAGTTTCAATGTAGCATGCGCTGAAAAGCTAGATGACAATATTATAAGAATAATTGAGAAGTACACTAAAAAATCAATTCAGGTACATCTAGCAGCTCAATCCGGCATTGAAAGATGGCTTAATCAATATCGAACTCTTGATAGTCAAATAGGGCCAATAGTAAAAATACAAAAAATGCCGATTAACAAAAAAAGCTCAGACTCTGGTGAAGAATTAATAAATGAGCTCTTAAAACAAGCTCTTGATCTAAGCGCTACAGATATTCATATCGAGCCGTATGATAATCATGCGCAAATAAGATTTCGTATAGACGGTAGGCTGCAAGGTTTTCATCCATTATCTTCAGGCCAGTACAGTGCTCTGTCGGCATTTCTTATAGATGATCTAGCCTTCTTAAGTAAAGCTGATAGTGTAAAACCGAAAGAAGGTTCTTTTCAGCACATGCACGAAGATACCAAATTTCAGGTGGATGTGTCAGTCCTCCCAGTAATAGATGGACAAAAAATCTATTTGCACATGCAATCTAGAACTTCTTCTGTCCCAAGTCTTGAATCGCTTGGTCTCTGGGGGCCAGCGCTGACAAGGACTAAAAGTATTCTCTCGCACACCAATGGGCTCATTCTTGTAGCTGGACCTGGTAAATCAGGTAAAACATCAACACTTCATGCATTACTGAGTACAATGCACTCAACGCACGTCTCAATGATAGCTATAGAAGATGAGTTAGCATATTCTGAGCCTTACATTTCACACGTTACGGTAGGAAAGAAAAATGGCATGTCCTGGGGTAAGGCATTCGCAGCTAGTATTAAACAAGATCCGGATATCATACTTCTGCAGAGACTACAGGATTCTCAAACTGCAAAATATACCATTGCAGCTTCTGAAGATCGTCAACTAGTCTGCAGTGGTATAGTGGCTTCTTCAGCTCCAGCGGCTGTTTCTAAGCTCAGGAGTTTGTCTATACAAAATCACGATATCGCACATGTGCTTCGCTGCATCATTGGACAGCGACTCGTTCGTTCCTTATGTCAGCACTGCAGGATCAAAGTACCTGCCGATGAAACGACTATTAAAAGAGTCAAAGCTATTGTCGACCAATTCCCTCTTTATTCTTTTGAAGATATTCATTTGATCGAAAAAGCAGCCGCCTCTTCGGGTATCGGGGGTAGCGAAGGCCTTGTGACCACAAATAATAAAATACAGTCAATATGGGAGCCTAACCCTGAAGGTTGCGACAGCTGTCATGAAACCGGATTCGCAGGACTCACTGGTATCTTTGAAGTAATGCAGATGACCGCAGCCCTTAAGCAGTCCGTCGTAAAGAGTGCGGATACTCAAGATATTACGTCTAACGCTATTGAAGAGGGGATGATACCTTTTGCGATCGATGGACTAATTAAGGCATTCCGTGGGATAACAACACTTGATGAAATAGAGCGGGCTCAACAATCCGCATATTGACCATGAATTTCTTACGTTTATAATGAACAATAGAACATTCAATATACTCACGAAAGGTTAGACATGAAATTACGCAAAGAAGAAAGAGGATTTACGATCATTGAACTAATGGTGGTTATCCTAATTATTGGTTTTCTTTCATTCTTATTGCTCTCTACATCAAGTAGCTTTAAGCAAAAAGAACGTAACAATGAACGTCAGAATGATATTAAAGCTCTCCACCTACAACTTGAGGCCTACTTTGCACAAAATGCTAAGTATCCAACACTTTCAAATATGAATGATGCCACGTGGCGTAAGACAGCTCTAAAATCAATGGAGAATGACTGGCTCAAAGATCCTAAAGGAAGTAATGAAGAGTTGGTAGATAAGCCTACTAAAAATATCTATGCTTATG
>CALRBD010000006.1 GCA_943353855.1 uncultured Candidatus Saccharimonas sp. | reverse complement strand
GGCCTTATGCTACCCTCGATTATCCAGATGGGGACGATTTTAAATCGTTCTATCCTATTAGTGTCATGGAGACTGGCTCGGATATCCTTTACCCTTGGGTCAGTCGGATGATCATGTTAGGTCTCTATGAAACGAGTGAGATACCTTTTGAATCAGTGTATCTCCATGGTCTTATCCAAGATGAACATGGTCAAAAGATGAGCAAGAGTAAGGGCAACGTTGTTAATCCAATCGAGAAAGTAAAAGAGTATGGCTCAGATGCCTTCCGTATGGGCATAGTCACTGGAGAGACAGCAGGCAGCAACAGGCCTTTTACTGAATCCAAGATAATCGGCGCTCGAAACTTCTGTAACAAACTTTGGAACATTGCCCGTTTTGTTCAAGAAAACGTTCCTAAAGATACCGATCCTACACCAAAAGCCAACAGCGCAGCAGATCATTGGTTGTTGAGTAAATTACAACATACTGTAGATACTGTTAGTAAAAATATTGAGTCAAATAGATTTAGTGAAGCCTATAACTCCGTTTATCACTTTGTGCGGGATGATTTTGCCGACTGGTACATTGAAGCATCTAAGTCCGAGTCAAATCCCTCAATACTGCGCTTTACACTTGAGAGTATCCTTAAGATTAGCCATCCATTTGCGCCTTTTATTACTGAAGCTATCTGGCAACAGTTGGGCTGGAGCGATGAGTTGCTCATTACAAGTGCTTGGCCTGTCGTTCCAAAAGCTAATGTAGCGGCTTCTAAGGACTTTGAGGAGATTAAACGAGTAGTTATTGAGTCACGTCAATTAATCCTGGCTATGGGTCTCAAAAAGCCTCAGATCGAACATACAAGTCCTGTCCTAGATGCTCATAAGGAAGCTATTGCGCGAATGGCTAAACTTGGTGATGTCATTTTAGTTAAAAAGGGAAGGGGCTTGCAGCTTCTTTCTACTAAGCACGCTGTCTGGATTAATGTAACTGATTCAGAAATTAAAGAATATAAAGACACAATCGTATTACAGCTCAATCAGCAGAAAGAGACCCAAGCAAGGCTGCGCCAAAGACTAGATAATCCAGGATACATGAAGAGCGCTCCGGAGCGTGTCATTACCCAAACCCAGGAACAACTGGCAAGTTCTCAATCTGCTAGTGGATTACTCGAGAAAGAACTATCTCGATTCAGTAACTAGTTCGCTGGCTCAAGAGCTTTTCGTACTTGGTACGCTGACTCTTGTGAGTCGTAGTCATCGAACCACATTACGTGCCATCCGGCTTTTTGGGCAGGTGGAAGGTTAGCTCTCGTATCATCTATAAGGAGAATCTCTGACGCAGGTACGCCGGCCATTGATTCGGCTATCTCGTAAATCTTAGGGTCTGGCTTAGTAACGCCAACCTTCGAAGAATCCACTATAGCTGCGTAGGCAATGTCTGGAATAAGCTTCTCTTTAATTAGCAGGTCAATGATACCTCCGGCAATATTTGTAAGAAGTCCTACTTTGTATTTTTCAACCGCCCATTCAATAAGTTCGTGCATCTCTGCAATAGGGATAACTGCATCAATGTAATATTTCTCCCAGTTGATATGGTCTATTCCAAGTTCTTTTGCAAAGATGGTGTTAAACGAATCGAGCGTAAATTTACCCTGGTTGACCGCATCGTTATATTGCCAGAATATAGTCTCAACGACATCGGGCGAAACATCATAGTCCTCTGCAATTTTAGTAAATGCACGATGGAAAAAGTGTACTAAACAGCCGTTAACATCAAAGTAAATGAAGCGCACTCCGCCTTTTGTGATATGTTCCTTTGTTTTAGTTTTCTTAGAGTTTCCAACGAGTTGATCCAGGGAGACGTCAAGCACCTCAGCGATGTTCATAATAGTAAAAATAGAAGGCGACTTAATAGCGCCACGCTCGATTTTTGCAAGCGTAGAGTAACTTAGTCCAGCCTTCTGACACATTGACTGTTGTGTTAGTCCAGCCTTCTGACGAGCACGCTGCAACGTCAGCCCCAATCCCTTTTCATCCATAGCCTAATAATACCAGCTAACAGTTAAAAAAACTACCAAAAAGGTACTAAGTGGCTAGACTATTCGGTTAAGTAAGGTACTGGCTAACGTAATAAATAGGATGAAGGCTATGACACTTGCAACCGCTGCACCAATAAGCGAGCGCTGTGTTAGTCCACCGTTACTTTTCTGGAATTTACCATACACCCAAGCACCGACGCCAACTGCAAAAACTACCGCAATAAAAACTCTATTCATAAGCTTAGTATAGCATCTACAGGGCTAGTTTCTGTGCCATTTCAGCTAATGCCTTGTGGTCTGGCGGGATACTCTTATCTACAACAGTTCTATATTCCGGCATAGTGTCAAAAGGGAAGGTGTGTACGTGTGCATGGGGAATATCTATACCCACAACGTGGATACCAACTCGTCCACGTTTTAGAACTTCTTTTTGCTTCTTGGCTATTTTTTTTACTGCAGCCCAAAGTGCAACGTAATCTTCATCTGGAAGATCTTGAAAATGATCTACTTGGATTTTTGGCACAACAAGCACATGTCCTGGTTGGATAGGGTGGATATCCATGAAGGCGAAGATCCGGTCATCTTCATAAACCTTATGGCAAGGTATCTCGCCTTTAATTATCATAGTAAAAATAGATGGTTTCATGCGTACAGTATATACCACCTGCAATAACTTATTAGGTTATGATATAATAAACATAAGAAGTAAAAATAAAAACATGGAAGACACCCCAACAACACCAGTAATACCTCCGGCTGAAAGCACTGGAATGCTGGACCGTGCAAAAGACTTTGCAAATAAGCTAAAACCTGTGGCAGCCATAGCACTTATCGCCTTAGGTGGAGCGGGTTGTAGTATAGATCGCGCTTCGGTAGATGAGCCACCGACGCAACACGATGTAGCCGAAGTAAGTATTGGAGATATTTCAATTGGAGCAGAAGGCGACGCCAATGGTATTCTCAATACTCGCGAAGCAGTCGATGTACCTCATAATCAATACGACAAGGATGGCAGTATTATCGATGCTATCGGGGGCATACCCAATTTAGTGATTGGCGTAAAAGACCCTGAAGCAGGTAATGCTCCTAAAAGTGACGGTAATGTATTTGAAGAGTCTACAGAAACTACTCCCGGCGAAACAACGTATGAAACTGTAGATGGCGGAACTAAGACGGTCATAACTCCGGGTACTAAAGAAGTTACTACTGAAACATCAATATCTGGTGAAGATAAAGGAAATACTCAGTACGAGCGTGACTTCGAAACGGACATTGCAACCTTTGAGCAGGCACTGACTCCCGCCGAAAAAATCACTCAGGAGACACTTGACCTTATTAAGAATGGATACACTGTTACTTCTGTTCGTGTCACTGGTAAAGCGAGCGGGGAAGATCATACAGTGAATAGTCCTTCTGCCAATATTGGCGAACCTTCACTCAACAATATACAACTTGCCGAACAAAGAGGGCAAAGAGGCGCCGACGCATTACAGACTGAGATGGAAAAGCAAGGCGTTGAGTTATCGGGAGTTCCGATTATGGTCGGAGGAAATGAAGTAGAGCCGACATTAGAACAAATGGCGCAATTAACTTCAGCTGCCAAAGAGCTTGGTATAAGTGTCGGCGAACTAACGGAACGCTTTAATACCCATGTTGGTGGACTAAATCCAGAACAGACCCAACTACTAATGGAGACTCTAGTGAATAACCGTGGCGTGGCGTATGAAATTCATGCATCTAAGACTGAAACTGTAGAAGACGGTACTTTTATAACAACTGTAGTGGAACTACCTCCAGAAGTTCGAGCGACTGTACAGCCTTCTATCGAGAAGAATAGCTGGCTATTTAGAATAGAGATCCCGGGAGAAGTTTTGCTATTACTGGCAGCCGTTGGAATTGGAGCAGGATTAGGTTCTATAAGGGGAGGTATTAGTCCTAGAGCACCTCGTCCAACATCAGTTGGACCAAGACCGCCTGCAGGATTTGGTCCTAGGCCAATACCTGGCGGCCCAGGAACAATTGAAGTAAAACCAACCCCAATACCTCCGCCAGAGGAAACCCCTACTTCAACTCCTCGACCAAGACAAAGGTCAAGACAGGAAATACTTACGAAAGGTCCCGGGAGAAAAGATAGCTCACCGGGGGCAAAACGCATAATACAGCCGCGAGAACTAAACTTCAGCAAAAATAGGCCACAAGCTGCTGGCGGCAGTGGTCGAAGGGATCGTACTCGCAAGGGTGGAAGAGGAAAAAGAGGATAAAAAAAGACTAACGTAACAGTTAGTCTTTTTAGAAACGGCTTTATGGCGGAGGAGGAGGGATTCGAACCCTCGCTGGAACTTGCGCCCCACTAACGATTTAGCAAACCGTCCCCTTAAGCCACTTGGGTACCCCTCCGCAACTGTACTAGGCTTCTTATGATACCTAACAGAGGCCAATTATACCATCAAAGGGTATAAGAGTGCCAGTCTTTCTCTTAGTTACTGGTTATGCATAGCATAGTGATGGATTATTATATACAATAGATACATGCAGAACGAAGATCTACAAGAGAAGCCCCTAACTAAAGAAAGCCCTAAAGCCTCCGAAGAACTTTCGTGGACGGCTTCTGAATTTATTGAACACAAAAAAAATGCTGGCTGGTATATAATTCTTGGTTTTATTAGTGTAGGTCTAACAGCTTTAGCATTTATTTTTGCAGACATTTTTACTGCGGTAATCGTACTATTGTCGGCAATCCTTTTTGGATATATAGCCTCAAAGAAACCTCGTGAACTACCTTATTTAATTAGTAGCGAGGGAGTTAAGGTAGATAAAAAGCTGTATAGTTATAGTAACTTTAAGTCTTTCTCTATAATTCAGGAAGAGGGCATACAAAGCGTATGGTTCATGCCAATGCAACGCTTTGCTCCGGGCCTTAGTATTTATTTCTCTCCTGAAGAAGGTCAGAAGATCGTCAATCTACTTGGCACATTCATTCCTTACGAGGAAAGAAAATTAGATCCAATAGACCGTCTTATGCACCGCCTAAGGTTCTAGCAGCAGTTTAACTGGAACAAATATGTATATCATGGTATTATAACCCCTGTTGTTTGTACCCGTAGCTCAGCTGGATAGAGCGTCGGCTTGCGGAGCCGAAGGTCGTAGGTTCGAATCCTGTCGGGTACACCACTTAAGATCCTAGTTAAACTAGGGTTTTTTAATTTTTAGATAAAATAAGGTAAATAAAAAGAGCTCATATGAACTCTTTAGTTTGATTACTGGCGGAAGGGGTGGGATTCGAACCCACGGTACCGTTGCCGGCACGACGGTTTTCAAGACCGTTTCCTTCGACCACTCGGACACCCTTCCTCAACAGGGGTGATTATAGCAGGGAATAGACCCTAGAACAAGACTAGTTCTGTTGACATCACTGGTTACGGCTAGGAACTAAAGAGGTGTTGTAGATATTGTGTTGTAAATATGCTGTCATTACTTGCGACTCCTATATACCTCACGTATACTTCAGGTAAGACAAAAATGTAGAAATAATAATATATCTGATACGTGGAGGGTAATAACTAAAATGGCGCGAAGAAACCGCGATGAAGATCTACTAATGGAAGATGAGCTAACTGCAGCCTTTTTAGGCGAAGACGATGCTCCATCTGCTTCTGTACCAGTCGAAGAAACAGTAGCAATTGCAGAAGAGTGGGATGAAGAAGAAGCAGTTCCAGGACAGCTTGCAGTAGACGTCTATGAGACAAAAGAGAAGATTGTCGTTAAGGCAAGAACTGCTGGAGTCAACAAGAGCGAACTCGATGTAAGTATTGCAGACAATACTCTAAGTATTCGTGGAACGCTTTCTGCAGGCAACGAAGACGACGTAGAGAACTACTTTGTACAAGAATGTTATTGGGGAGAGTTCTCTCGTAGTATCACTCTACCTGTTCCTGTAAAAGAAGAAGAGATTGAAGCTGTGCTTAAAGACGGAGTCTTGACTATTAGCTTTGCTAAGCTTAAGCAAGATTCAGTAAAGAAAATTCAAGTCCTTTAGGGTAATTCCTAACTCATATAGAAAAGCCCCTAACATAGGGGCTTTTCTATATGCTTGTATCAATAAAGATATTTAGTTAGAATAAAACCCCCTGGTGGGGGTTTTGAAACATTAGGCTGCGTTAGTTATTGCCAACGAATCGAGTGAGTACAAATCTTACGATAACTTGAGCCAGTGCGACCACAACAAGTCCTACTAGAGCATAAAGAATCGTATTCTTAGCTGATGTTATATTTGCGGATTCACCCTGTGAAGTAATATATTTCACACCTCCAACGATAATCATGACGACAGCAATAATACCAACAATTGCAGAGAATACATTAAGAGCAAGAGTAATAGTGTTGTTTACTTTAAGCTCGGCATCTGGGTTTGTGCAGTTGCCACCATCTTTAGCAAGAGTTAGGTCTGTACCTCCGCATAGACTCTTTTGTATGTCCTCAGCGTATACGCTAGCCGGGATAGTTAGGGGAACGATTAATGCTGCCGCTGCCATTAGTCCTATTAAAGTTATTTTTATTTTCTTGATCATTATGAACCTTTCGTTAATCTTACTTATTTTTATACCATAACTATTTTAGTAATTACAAGTGGTTTTGCTACATATTAGGAAAACCTACTTAGAACAAATCTTACAATAACTTGAGCAAGAGCAACAACTACAAGGCCAACGGCGGCATAGAGTATGGTATTTTTAGCAGTAGCAGTAGCAGCTGCATCGCCCTGTGAAGTAATATATTTCAATCCTCCAACCATGACCATTACTACTGCAATTATGCCTATTACTGCGCTAAAGATGTTTATGCTTTTTTTAATTACTGAATCTACTGATGAGGATCCTGGCGGAGCCGTGCAACCGGTACCACCACCAACTAGTCCAGCTCCACCACATAAAGCATCTTTGGATGCGCCGGATGCTGCAAGTGCAATATGGGGAGTTATAATGAAAAGGCACATTATAAAAATGCTAGTTGCTCTTAATAATTTTTGTGTGTATTTCATGCTATTGTCCTCAATATAAATTCTATTATTACTCTTGCCATCAAAACTATGACCAGACCGACTGAGGCATATATGATACCGTTTCGGGCATCGCCAAATTTCTTACTATCTCCAGTTGATGTAATCATCTTAAGACCACTTACCATGATCATTACTACCGCAATTATTCCCGCTGCAATAGCCAGAATGTTTGCCACTTTTGGAAGAACACCGTCAGGACCGTATATTGGCGATGTATTCGTATCTGTTGAAAGCTTCTCCTGATCTTGACAGACCGTAGCGCTAGGGTTATCGGCGCAAACCTCTGCGTAAGGGCCCGCGTACCCCGCAGGAGGATCCACGACGGCTGCAAACACGTTTCCAGTACTAAGAGACGTGAGTAAAAAAAATGCAGCGATAATAGATATATATTTCTTCATCTACAGTCTACCTATTACAAACGTAACGATACTGAAGGCTCCAACTGCTACTGCCAGTCCGACTGCCGCATAGATTATAGTATTGCGCGCCTTGGCAAGGGCTTCTGGATTACCTTGTGATGTCATAAATTTAATGCCAGCGATAATAATGATAATAAGCGCTACAGCACCTAGCGTACCAAAGACAATTTTCGAAATGTTGTCTACTGTATCATTAGTTAATCCTTTTTGTGGAATATTTAATTTTTTAGAGTCAATTACAGTCTGTGCTATTTGCTTGAAATGGGTTAAACGATGGATCATAATATCGCCCCTCCAATAACACTAACAATGGTTACCGCTAGGACCGAAATTGCGACACCTATCAATGCGTTAATTATTGTTCGTTGAGCTGTCTTGTAGGCTTCAGGTTCACCTTGGCTAGTAACGAACTTAAAACCTCCGTATATTACAAAAGCTACGGCTACCATTCCAGCAATTCTTAATAATATTTCAACTACCGCAAGACCAACTCGGGGAATCGCCTTCTGGATGTCTAATCCACCTTCAGCATTCTTTGGCCCTGTTATTGCGCATGGGTCGACTTTATTATCTTGTAATGTTTCTGGTCCAACATCAAGGTATTTATACCAAACAGGCATCCCGAGGAATGCGGAGCTCTTATCGCAACCAGGAGCTACGGCAGCTTGGACCTTAGGTGTAACTGTAAAAACAAGGCACATAGTTAACAAGGTTATTGAAAAAAAGCCTAACCGCTTCATAGTAATCCTCCAGGCACAATCCACTGTAGAAAACCATACATTCCTGCAAAAAATAATAGTGCAAGGGCAGCATTAACAATTCTTTGACGAGCAGCAGCAGCGGCCTGTGGATTACCCGCTGAAGCTGAGTATTGTATTCCTGCAATAATAATGACTGCGGTAACCACAACTCCAAGTGTCGCAGATAAAACATTGATCAACAGGACTATATTTCTTGTAACGCCGCAGGTTTCATAATCTTCTATTCCTTTTTGGCATTCAGCAGTCGGGTCTGTTCTTTTAGGAGGCACATCAGTAGGCTGTGCAGTGTCGGGATTATCAGCAGGATTACCGCCAGCTTGTACTTTTGTAGGTGCCCAAAACGCAAAAATTAAAAATATACTAGCTATAACTATAGCCAGTGTCGTGAATATCGTTGTTCTAGTATTTGATAGGGTCATCTATATTGTTTGGTACTACTTTATATTTATGCTTCTTTTCATTATAAGCAGACGGCCATGATAATTACAATTACTTACTAGTGATACATTGTTAATATATTTTATTTATCTTAATATAATAGTTGTGGGCATCATGCATAAGCACTATAATTACTTTATCAAATAAGTCTGGGCGCTTAACTCAAAAAAATATGAATAAATATATGAACAAAATTTCATCGATAACTCTAACATTTGTTTTTATACTTAGTTTTGTTGGAGTCTCTTTATTATCACCCCAAAAAGCCAGTGCGGCATTAAACGAAAGCCAGCTAACTACTAAAGTCTCTACGATTTTAAAGCTTGAAGCAATGGCTAGATGCGTGCAAGACAAGCTGAATTCTGACGGAATCAAGGCAGGGAGTGGGCCCTTTAATGAAGGCTTTCTGAGTACTGGGGGCGCCACTGTTAAAGTTGGCCATATAGTTGAGCAACAGTATGGAGATTGGGACTGTGAGGACGGAAAAAGTTCAAGACAAGATGCCTGGTTTAAGCTTCTCCTCGTAAACGGAAGTGACAGCAAGCGTTACACTGGTTGGTATAGTGGAGATAATCCTTATGCTGGCCCTTCGACCGGTAATCTTAAAAAAAATGATAATTCACTTTATTTTATAAATAGGAATAATGTACCAAACTACACATACAAAGAATCGGATGGTTTTTTGACCGGCAAGACCGGAGGTCCAGCTAAAGCCAAGGTTAAAGACCAGATAAATGCTTCTATTAAGAAACAGAATGAAGGCGTAAGTGACGATGAGAAAAAGGCTATGACTTATCTTAATTATTCGGCGGCGTTCGTTAAGGGCTGTGGTGCAAAGATTGTGACAAATGTCTATGGATCAAACAGTGATACTGTAACAATAGGTGACAAAACTTATACAGTAAACGATGACAATGGAACAGCTTCAGTTGGTTACGGAACACATGGCGTGGAAGACGGAGAGCAAAGTTGTGTAAATATAGGTAATAGGATGAGTAACAACTATGCAGCCTACGCTAAGGTTACTGGCAACAAGGATCAAATTCCTCCTGGCATAGCTAATAGCGACTCAGGGTCAACAACTGGTGGAGCAGACGATTCTTGCGAAGGACAATCAGGGGTAACAGGTTGGTTTGGTTGCCCAATTATCAATATTATTGGCTCTACTACTACTTGGATTGACGATCAAGTGCAAAATCTTATGGTGCTACAACCCAATCAATATAAAGAAAATGCTGGCCTTAAGTCTGCATGGACAGGCTTTCGAAATATCGCTCTATCGTTACTTGTAGCAGCTATGATGATAATAGTTATCAGCACAGCCCTGGGTCTCAGCTTCCTGGACGCCTACACAGTTAAAAAAGCATTCCCTAAATTGATTGCTTCAATTATATTCATACTCCTGTCATGGTGGCTATGTATTTTACTTATTGATGTCACAACTTCTATAGGTCAAGGTCTTTTAGGTATAATGCAAGCTCCTTTTGGAAACATAGGCAACGAAAATATAAGCACGTTATTTAAAGTGGACGGGGCTGACGGGGCACTTCAAGGTGGTGTACTTTTTGTAGGTGCAGTCAGCATATTCGCCACTTCAGGAGCCCTAGGGATTGTCGGGACATGGCTAGGGGGCGCATTACTTGTTTTGCTGATGGCATTTGTGACTTTAATAGCAAGACAAATGTTCATAATTGTACTAATCCTTTTCGCTCCGCTAGCTATTCTTGCATGGATTTTTCCTGGTAGTGCTAAAGCGTGGCAGTTTTGGTGGAGCAATTTTACTAAACTTCTTCTAATGTATCCAATGGTAATGGCATTAATAGGAGCAGGACGTATATTCGCTTTTTCAGCTGCCGGCGCTTTTACTGGCCTTTACGGAACAATCATTAAACTGACTGCTTATGTTATCCCTTATGCACTTATTCCATTTACATTTAAAGCTGCTGGCGGTGTTTTTGGTGCAGTAGCATCGAAGATTCAGGATACTGGACGTCCAGGCCTTGACAAGCTTCGTAAGCGCCGACAACAAGGATATGCTCAGATGGGTAGAGATGCAAAGACCGGAGATTTAATTCGTAGCGGCAGGTATGGGCAGAGTATTTCGGCAGGCCTTAACCGTGGCGTATCTGGATTAGCGACAGGTACTCGCGGTCGCTTTGGTATAGGAACTAAAGGTAATGAAGCTAGGAAGCGTAATTTAAGTAACATTTCAGGAGATGCTGCGAAAGACCCGGCTTTCCAAAATTTTCTTACTAGAGATGGCGAGGCTGCAACTGTGAGCGCCCTTTCTGGAGGAACTACTGCGGGCGGAAGAGAAGCCGTAAACGATCTTGTAAGAGGCCAGATGGAAACTTTCGACAGACAAAATCCGGGTGCGACCGCACAAGCACGGGATGAATTCGAAGCGACCCAAACTGCTAGATTCAATAGAGCCTATCAGGCGGCGGCAGTACAAGGCTTCTCCAAGACTAACTCGGCAGCTGCAATAGCAAATATGGGTGCGAATAAGGGCATGGGTATTGCTAACGGTGATGTCGGATCATTTGAACGTGGTATCGCGCGAATGGGCGGTTCGGCACTTGAACAAGAAGATCTTCGTGGTGCGGCAGCCTTCAGCCTTCGTGGTGCACAGAGAATGGATATAGGTGGAGGCTTAGGAGATGCCGCTGCAAATCCAGATACTTACAGAGCGAGACGAAATGCCTACAAGGATACAAGTAAAAGAGTTGGTGCAGCGGCAATGGTCACGAACGCTGAATCGGCTGCAGCAACACGGGATATAGTTCGAACAGACGCAGCACGAGTTGCCACGATGGATCCTACTATGCTGGATGAAGACCGAGCAGACAGCTTTACATTTGGACATGAGCTCATAACGGGCTTATACCAAGGTTCTCTTGGTGAGAGTAGGGACGAAGCGATTGGTATGTTGCAAGACCTTGGCATAGATCCCGATTTGGGACAGCCAGCTGTAACAGAAATGCTCGCAAACCATTTTGGATATACTACAGATCCAAGTCGTGCAGGAAGAATGAGTATTCTATCCAACGGTCGTGTTGCAGAGCTTATTGATCCTACCATGCGATCTAGAACTTCTAGCCAGCCAACTACGAGTGATCGTCGGCTCAAAAAAGAGATTAAATACTTTTACACCAACGATTCTGGCATTAAAGTATATAGATATAAGTACCTATGGAGTGAAGTTGAGTATGTTGGTGTTATTGCTCAAGAAATAGCCAAACAATATCCAGAAGCAGTAACTGTAGATAAATGGGGATATTATAAGGTCTACTACTCTCGTATTGACATAGATTTTATTACTTATGCTGAATTTAAGAAGCGAAGTTCAGTAGTAATAAGCTCGGAAATCAAGTCTTAGAAAAAGGATTATTTGTACTAATTATTAATGATGTTAGTATGGAAATATTATGAGTAGTGAGTCACCTAAGCCAATAAAGGAACGCGTTGGCGAAATAGCGAAACAAGCCTTTGATGTAGGCAGGCTTGCTTTGTCTGCTGCCGGTGCAAGGCTTACATTGATCGGGGAAGAATTAGGCGAGAGAGCGGAACGCGTTGGCGAGAGGGCGGAACAGGCCTTTGATGTAGGCAGGCTTGCTTTGTCTGCTGCCGGCGTAAGGCTTACATTGGTCAGGGAAGCAAGAGGCGAGAGAGCACTAGACAGTGCCGCCGACAGTCATCAGGAGGCAATTTCGACTCAGAAGACTGTCAGGTCTATAGGAATGGAAGCACTGCTTACATCAGACATATATAGTCGTAGCGGTAGACAAGCACCGGATCGTGAATCTAGTAATCTTTATACGCAATTAAAAGATTGGCGAATGAATCGAAAAATCGAAAAATATAGAGATGCAAAAGTATATGCAAAAAAACAAAGATCCGCAAGAGGACCGATTACCAACATTCGGAGAACCAGGTTAAACAAGATAACTGGAAAGCTTAGTGCAGGTCGTGATTTTCTTACGGGAACTGTAGACGCTTCAACTGCAAGGCGCAGGATTAGGGAGGCTGATCGTACCATTATAACTAAAGTTGATCGCCATACTACTAGAAGCGTCTCAAAAGAGCGGAAAAAGCAAGAAGGAGTTGGAGACTATTCTCGCTTAATTATGCGAAGAGCACACCGTAAAACTAGACGTGCTGAAAAACAAGTTATGAGAAAAGGGCGTCAGCAAGCTAGAAATAGAAATGCAGTTACTCGAAAGAGGGAAGCGCATGAAGACTTAAAAAGTGAGATATCGTCAAAATAGCTTATGGTTTTTTTGTAATACTCTACTTAGAGCACTAAAACTTTGCTAATATATAAGTAAATGGCAACATACAAAGTATTACAAGATATAGAAGCAGAAGATAAGTTTTTAGGGCCCTTAACCTTAAAACAATTTATCTTTGGTTCAATCGCATTAGTGAGTTCATATTTGAGTTTTCTTTTTATAACAAAGGGCTTACCGCTTTTGGCGATCCCACTATTTCCACTTATTCTTGTTACAGGTTTTCTAGCCTTCCCGTGGGGAAGAGACCAGCCAACAGAGACGTGGCTTCTAGCTAAACTGCGATTTTACTTTAAGCCACGTAAAAGAATATGGGATCAGACTGGAATTCAAGAACTAGTAAAGATTAATGTTCCTAAAGTAGTGGCGCAATATACTAGCGATAACCTATCGCAAGATGAGGTAAGACAAAGGCTTAGAGCATTAGCAGAGACTGTAGATACTCGAGGCTGGGCTACTAAAAATATCGTTAGTAATCCTGCCTATGCTGCAGCTGGAGGGGCTGCTAGCGATAGATTGATGAACCCTACAATGCTTCCTTCTGTAATATCGGCTGTAGATATCCCGGATAGTGAGGATATATTTGATAATCCGCAAGCCGCTCAGATAGCTGCAAAAATAGAAGAAAACAGTCAAAAACATAAGAGTGAAATAATAGAGCAGATGCATAAACCAGATGATGCCCGACCAAATTGGTTTATGCAGAATAATCCTAGTAATGACGGGGATCTTCCAGCTGCTTTTAAGAATAAAGAAAGCGGTCTCGATCCAAATGAAAAAGCTTTTCTTGATGAAATTCATGAGAATAAAAGTCAATTTGGTCAATCATTCAGAAACCATAAATCATTGGCACCTATTAGTGATGTTCCAACGCAAAAAAGTCCAGTTTCACAAGTGACAGTAGCCCCTGACCCTGTTACAATTGAACTTGCAAGGAACAATGATAGAACCGTTGAAAGTCTTGCGCGTGAGACCAATCAAGCTCATGGGCAACTCGACGAAGAAGTAATTGTTTCTCTTCATTAGTACTAGAGCGGGTGGGTAGCAAACAAATATATGAATCCTTCTTATAATCAACCTCAAATGGGTCAAGCAAATACAACTGGCGTCCCATCTAATCCTTATGGGCCTCCTCCGACGAGTGGCGTTGCTTCTCAGTCTATTGCTATGCCCGGTTCAGTGCCAGTAACAAATATTCCTGGAAATATGTATGCACCCCAGACTAGATCAGGTTCACAGCAGCCAGGCGTAATACAAACTCCAGTTGCTGCGCCCAAATCAAATCCTAATAGCACACAAAACGCTTTGCAGATGGCAGAGATACGTGACGGTATTGTAATTATGAATGACGGCAGCTTCCGTTCGATTATCATGGTTAAATCTATTAATTTTGATCTTATGAGTCCTGAGGAAAGGGAATCAGTTGAATTTAGCTATCAGGGCTTTTTAAACTCTTTATATTTTCCTATTCAAATTACGATTCGGTCTCAAAAGGTTGATCTCGGACCCTACATTCAAAAGCTCGATAAAATACGCTCAGAGCATGACAATATGCTCTTAGCGGTACTTATGGATGACTACATTAATTACATGGACACTATAAGCCAGCAAGTTAATATCATGGACAAGAAGTTCTATGTAGTTATTCCTTACTATCCTGTGGTTGATGTACAAAAAGCATTGTCTTCAAGTAAGGGTCTCGTTAAGGGTGTCTCAGCACTTTTCAGTAAGAAACCACAAAACCAGGTGCTGATTAATGAAGCTGATCTAGTGAAGGCAAAGGATGAGCTACGTAACAGAGTGCAGGCGGTATTAGGAGGACTTATGCAGTGCGGTATTCAAGGCCTACCACTTGATACCCAAGAGTTAATTGAACTTTACTATGACAGCTACAACCCCGACACTGCGACCCGCCAACCACTTAAGAATTTTGAAGATCTTTCAGTACCTGTAGTATCTAAAGGTGTTGGTGAAGCACCACAACCAGGTCTAGATAGGGAGATGCACTAATGGCGTTCGGAAAGAAAAAACAAGCTGCAGATCCTGTAGCGATAGCTCAAGCTCAAAAAGTCAAAGAAGAGCAAGAGGTAGGTGCAGCCTTCCAAAAAGGTGTTACCGCACTACGCGATTTTATTGCACCAAGCTCTTTAGTCTATGAAAATAATTTCTTTCATATTGGAACCCGTTTCGCACGAACCCTATATGTATATGGATACCCTCGACAAGTTTTCACAGGCTGGCTGAGTAGTATGGTTAATATGGATGAGGTTATGGATCTTTCTATGTATATTTACCCCGTAGAAAGTCAGGTTGTGCTTGAAAACCTCAGAAAAAAGGTTACTCAGCTTGAAGCTGGTTTACAGATTGATGCAGAGAAGGGTAGAACACGTGACCCAGGTAAGCAGGCTGCAATTCAAGATGCCGAAGAAATGCGAGATAAGCTTCAAGTGGGTGAAGAACGTTTCTTCCGGTTTGGTATGTATTTCACTATTTACGGGTCTAGCCTGGATGAGCTAGAGTTTGTAACACATAAAATTGAGTCAGTACTAGGTCAACAGCTAGTTTATTCTAAAGCAGCAACGTCTCAGCAGGAGCAAGCCTTTAACAGTGTAATACCGCAATTTACAGATCAACTTCTAATTAGAAGAAATATGAACACAGGTGCTATCAGCACAAGTTTTCCATTTACTAGTGCGGATTTAAGTCAAGATAATGGAATATTATATGGCATAAACATGCACAACTCGGGCTTAGTTATTTTTGATAGATTTAGTCTTGAAAATGGAAACTCTGTTGTATTTGCTAAGTCTGGAGCAGGAAAATCTTTTGCAGTAAAACTTGAGGCACTTCGAAGTTTAATGTTCGGTACTGAGATCTTTATTATTGACCCAGAGAACGAATACCAAAGGATGTGTGAAGCTGTTGGAGGTTCATACGTAAGATTAAGCCTAAACTCAGCAACACGCATTAACCCTTTTGACCTTCCGTTAGTTATTGATAACGAAGATGCAGACAATGCCCTTCGAAGTAACATCATAACGCTCCATGGTTTGCTACGCCTCATGATGGGTGGAGCACAATCACAAATGGTTTCAGGCGGAACAGCTTCGATGCCTGCGCTTAACCCGGTAGAAGAATCTGATCTTGATGCTGCCCTTATTGAAACTTACTCAAAAGCCGGCATTACAAACGATCCACTAACACATAAAGCACTGCCGCCAACAATCGTAGATCTTTACGATGTCTTATTGCACATGGGAGGTACTGGCCCTCAGCTTGCTCAACGATTACGTAAATATACTACTGGAACTTTCGCAGGAATATTTAGCCAACAGTCTAATACTAATATTAACAATCCGATGGTTGTTTTTAACATTCGTGACCTAGAAGATGAACTACGTCCAGTTGCTATGTATATTGTTCTGAACTACATCTGGAATAAGACTAAGAGCGATAAGAAAAGACGTATCCTGATTATCGATGAGGCCTGGCAGCTCATGAAATACGAAGATTCAGCAAACTTCATGTTCAGCCTAGCTAAACGTTCTCGTAAATATAACCTTGGTATTACAACTATAAGCCAGGATGTTGAAGATTTCATGAATAGTCGAATGGGCCGTGCGATCGTGGCTAACGCTAGTATGCAGCTTCTTCTCAAGCAGTCATCATCTGCTATAGATAAGCTAGCTGAAGTATTTAAATTAACAAGTGAGGAAAAGAAGCGTCTTAGTCAATTCCCAGTCGGTCAGGGTCTCTTCTTTGCAGGTCAAAGTCACGTGCACATACAGATTAGCGGCAGCCCGACTGAAACCGCACTTATTACGACTAACCCTGATCAGGTTAAGGCGATAGAGCAGCAGGGTGAATTAAATCAACCTCAAGGTACAATTGATCTTACTAATAGACTAACCCCAGGATCATAATTATGGCGACAGATCTAGAAGAACGAAATGCAGGAATCTACGACGAGGATAAGCCCGCTTGGAAAACGTCCCTAGACAAAACAAGCGAAACTGGGGATGAAGGATCTTCTAGTGATGCCATGTCATCGAAAGACATTCAAGCTAAGGAAAAATCGGGAGCGAAGTCCTCTTCAACTAAAGCAGACAAATCCGAAGGGGGCTCGTTATACAAACCAGGGAAGCCGAAAGGTAATTCCTTTAAATCAAGGCTTTCCAAAAAAAGAGCAGCAATTGGTTTTGGTATCGCTTCTTCATTAATCACTGGATTTATATTAATTTTCTTACAAATTCCAAACTTACTAGTCAACCAGCTCAAGGAAATGCTCATTGGCCGGATTGGCAATGTGCAAATGTACCAGCAAAGAAAATATCGGCAAGGGAAAATTCCTAAGATGAAAAATTTCTTTAAACCTGGTGGTCGCATGGCCAATAAGATGGTAGACGAGCTAGCGGCAGATGGCTATATATTAAGTTACAAGAAAGGTTCACTCATAGGTCTTCAGACATCTAGAGGAGCAAACGGCCTTATTGGAAATGCTATAGGCGATAATGTGGAGGCATGGATGGACCAAAGACATCCATTTAGATCCTCGCGTTGGAAAACTAAACGGATGAATGCTTTTAAAAAGATATATGGTGTTACAAGTACCTCAGTTATAGATGCAGCAAAAGCAAAAAATAGTCCTGACAAAGATCTTCCAGCAAATAATCAGGTTAATAAAAATGTTGCTACGGAAGTACTTGACCCCAATAAAAAAGGGGAGATAGACGCAATTAATACTACAAATGATACGGATGGTAAGACACCAGAAGAAAAACAATCCTATGAAGAACGAGCAGCAAAAGCCAATGATACTGGCGGAGCACTTACTGAAGAGCTAGATGCCGAACGTAAAGCTATACTTACTGAAGGTGCAGATGTAAACACTAAAGGTATTGCTGCGGGAATTGCATCTGGGACTATAGATGAAGCCCTTCAAGAAAGTCTAGAAAATGGAGCTGCAAGCGTTTCCTTTGGATCAAAATTTACCGCAGGAGCTAAGGGGTTACTAAACCCACTAGATATATTAGATAAAGTCTGCACTATAAAGAAGCGTGCACAGACCGCTATACAGTTAGCTAGGGCTGCAAGATCCATTAAACTTATCCGCTATGCTATGGTTTTCATTAATGCAGCAGACGATACAAGACGAGGAAACGCTGACCCCAAGCTTCTTAATTCACTTATGAAGCGTGTTATGTCAGAGGATTCTAATGGAAATTCTATTGGGGGGTCGCCAGGTTTTGCATATATGATGAAGAGTAAGTTTAGCAAAAGCAGAAATAAACAAACAAAGCAATCCGTAGCAGTGGACGGCAAACTAACTGGAGTAGTAGGTGGAATAAACGAAAAGCTTGACGGGACCCCAGGACTTGGAGCCGGTTGTCCAGTCGTACAGAACCCAATAGTACAAGTAGGTGCTGGTGCGGCTAGTGTGGTTGCGGGAGTCTTTTCGGGCGGACAAAGTGAAGTTGCTATTTTGCTTGCTGAAGGCTCTTTCAAGATAGCGCTTCAGACGGTAGTAAAAGATATAGTAGCTTCAATAATTTCAAAACAGGCATTAAAACAAGTTGCTTTAGGGGCTATTGGAAATCTTGGATTCGAGGCATTCATGGGTTACATGCAGGCTTATGTTCAAAAACAGCTCACACTACCTTTTACTGGACAAGAGAAAGGTGGTCAACTGGGAGATATTCTAGTAGCCGGTGCGGGTGCCTCCAATAAACAAAGGTCGCTGTCTGCTGGTATGGTGCCAGCAACGACTCAGCAATACGCTGCAGCTGAAGGTGAGTATATAGCTTGGAGAAATGAGCAATTTAAAAATTTGAGTTTTAAAGAAAAATTACTTAATCCGGAGCAACCCAACAACCTGATGTTTAATCTCGCATTAGCAACACCAACAAGTGTTACTGGCTTAGTTAACAGTAGTAAGGATGCTTCCGTGTCTCTTGCATCTTCAGTACTAAATCCAGGCAGATACTTGAGCACCTTGGGTAACTTATTTACGGGTAGAGTTTCAGCTGAAGTTGGTGATGAGGTTTCTTACGATACTTATACGCTAAATGGAAGTAATGGTAAAAAAACTGATTTAGCTACGGACCCTGCTGGTAATCTTCAGGTTATTATGCGGCCAGATATTGAAGCAATTGATCCTGAGCCTAACTCCGATGCCTTAATTGCGGATAATCAGATCGACGCCCAGACCCTGCTACCAATTGAGGGCAGCGCCTTTGCGAGACATGTTGAAAATTGTGTAGAAAATACCGATATACTTACGCAGATCGAGGAATCCGATGAGTCTGACTGCCTTGCAGAAAAGCAGCAGACTAAGCAATTCAAGGCTCACCTAGCTTATCTAGATACAACAGATGCGTTTGAGGCTGAGTTCTTTCCTGAAGATATAGATACTCCATCTGCAGCAGACTCGGCAGCTATAGGATCGGGTAACAATAAAGTCTACACGGTTGGTGATTCTCTTACAGTTGGTATGCGGGATGCCGGAGGACTAAGGGATAAATACACTGCTGCAGGCTGGGATTCAACAGATATTGAAGCGACTGTTGGGGACAGAACTGAACAGGCTATAACTAAAGTTACTGTAGATAGCGCAATAGTAGCTCAGGCAGGAACGGTAGTTGTAATGCTTGGTACGAATGCGTCTACTGGATATGCAGAAAAAATAAAGCAGATGGTCGACACTATACGAGGGATAAATCCAACGGCTAATATAGTCTGGATGAATTCTCGTACAGATAAACAAGACTATGCGGCGGACAATTCTAGCTTACTTCTTCAATCATTGGCATTAAAATTCAAGGTTATTGATTGGAGTTCTGAATACGCGAAAAACAAAGCCAAATATCCTGGTGCTGGTGATGGAATACATTTAAACGGTGCGGGCTATGCCGCAAAGTCTACTTTTCTTATTTCACAATTAGGGCCTCCTCCAGCTGCAGGTGCTGGCGTGTCAGCGGGACTAACTTGGCCGCTTCAGCAATCTAAAGCACAGGTTCAAAGCTCTCTCGGTTCATGTCTACAGATAGCTCAAAAATCAATATGTGATGCTGGCCATAAGTATAAAGCACATGATCTATTTGCAGCTCCAGGTACACCAGTTCTTGCAGCCTCCTCTGGAACGGTATTAAAGGCCGATAAAGGTGATTGTGGCCACGGTTTTGGATCAGCATTCACTGTTACAGTATATGATTCTGTGAATGATGCTACGTATTTCTATCAACATATGGATCCTGGTGCAGGAGGCGTAGCTAAAGGTGCAGTATTAAAACCAGGAGATAAGATTGGGGTCGTAGGATCATCGCCGGCTGCCTGTAATTCACCACCGCATCTACATTTTGATGCTATGAAAGGTAAGGGTAGGGCCCAATGCAGTAGAGATGCTTGTTCGGCTGATGTAAAAGCAAGATTTATTGATATTTCAAAAGGACTATACCAGGGCTATGAAGTACTACCATAAATATTTATTAAATATTCTCAAGACACTTAAGATATTAATGTTTATTAGTGTTTTCAGTATTTCAGCACTTGTACCGAGGGCTGCATTCGCACTAACGGATAGGCAATGTGATCAAAGTTATTTGAGAAATATTGGAGCAATTAACCTCAGTTGTGCAGTAGAGGCTAAATGTTCTGTGCCTGATAGTGCAGTGTCGATAGACCTAAATGGTAACGACAACACCGAAAAAACATTCAGGTTTTTTGTATCAAAAGGTCTCACGAAAGAACAAGCTGCGGGAATAACTGGAAATGCAATTGCTGAATCAGGCGTTAACCCAAACTCAGTCTCTAAGAGCGGTGGTTTTTCAGGAATGTTCCAGTGGGATACCAAAGGTAGGTTTGCGAACCTAAAGAAATGGACAGCTGAAAAGAATTTAGATCCGCTATCGCTTGACGGTCAATTGCAGTTTGCTTGGTATGAGGCTGAGAGTAGGGGTAATATCGAAGGTATTAAGCCGCAGCCATCTGTAGATCTTTCAGCTTGGTATTGGGGTAGGTTCTTTGAGGTCGCAATTATTGATGGTAGTACCAGTAAAGTACCCTTAACTAATGTTCAGGGTTTGGCGAAACGTATTGATGCAGGTAATAAGACGCTTGCTACATACGGTGGGGCAGTACAAGGCACTACAACTACTTCATCTACAGAATCGCCAAGTGCTAATTGTGGACCTGCAACAGGAGCCGGAGAAAACACAAAATATATAGATGGTTTTACAGTTTATAGTCAGTACGATCCAGCCTGGAGGAATTTGCCATACTCTTCCAGCACGATTGGTGAGTCAGGCTGTGGGCCTTCCGCAATGGCAATGATTATAACTAACTTAACAGGTAAAAGCGTAAAGCCGCCAGAAACTGCAAACTTTGCTGCTAGTAAAGGACTATACATACCAGGCTCAGGAAGCTCATGGAGTATAGCGCCAGTCTTAGCTCAAAACTGGGGACTAAAAGCAACACCAATAGGAAAAGATCTTGCAAGAATAACTCAAACTTTGCAAGCTGGTGGACTAGTTATAACTTCAGGTAAAGGTCCAGTGCCTTTCAGTAAAGGTGGACACTATATCGTTATTCGGGCAGTTACAGCCTCAGGTAAATTACTAGTGGGAGATTCAGCACATGAAGCTGCCAATACGCAAGAATGGGATCCTCAACAAATATTAAGCGCAATGCCAGGAGGTAGTACTTATGCAATTACTAAGTAATTTTCAAGAGAATGTTAATCTTTCCAGGAATAAAAAAATAGGTATAGCGATTGGGGCTTTTATAGTTATTGGGCTTATTGTATTATTTGTGTCATTCCTAGGTAAAGAAACACAAAACAAAACGGATGTATACTACGATCCTGCATCAAAAGAAACTATTGACGATAAGGCAGATAAGACTCCTGAAATACTTGAAGATAATGCATCGACTGAGCCGGTATTTTTAGGTTTTGGTAAATTGATTCAATACGGGCTTTCTCAGGATCAACTTACCAATTTAAAAATTGCCTTCAATACTTACTTAGGTAAAGGCGATAACGGTAAAAAAGAAGTTAGTGTCTACGTAGACTCTGTTACCTCTAATCCAATCGATAGAGAAACAGGCGGTAATCCATCTATATCCTTCGATACACTCATCCAAAGGAAAGAAAAATTATCTGCCGTAGTCACATACTCTGGAGTTGCAGATATTCAACTTAAACTAAACCAAGGAACGAAACTCGTGTTTGATTCAGGTATAGTGACTAATCCTCCTCCAATTAACAATGAAAACTTGGTAGATTAGGTAATCGGTATAATTCTACACTTATCCATAAAGTGATGTACGACTATGTCGGCGTCTGTAGTTGTTATAAACGTTTGGTAGTCTTGAAGATAGTTTGTTAAGGCTTTACGTCTTGAACCATCTAATTCACTAAAGACATCATCAAGTAGAAAAATAGGTTTCTTGTTCCGGCTTTTTTCTATAATTTTTAGTTCGAGAATTTTTAGTGTTAATAAGATCGTACGACTCTCTCCACGGGACGCACTAATCGCAGCTGGGTGTGAATCTATTTTTATAATAATATCGTCTCTATGCGGCCCATATGACGTAAAGCCGCGTTGTTTATCCTCGTCTATGTTCTGTTCGAGATGTTTCATTAGATCCGTAGAGTAATTAGAAATATTACAGCTACTTAAGTAATTAATCGTTATCTCATTATTAGTTTTAGAAAGAGATTGATATATATCTGAAATCTCTTCTTGAAGCTTATCGATGAGGATAGTACGGTATAGAACTATTTTTCCTGCCAACTCAGACAGACGTACGTTCCAGACGAACATTTCATCATTATTTATATACATACTTTTAAGTAATCTATTTCGTTGAGCTAATGTTCTTTTATACTCTCGCCTCAGAGTCGCATATCCGGTAATTGTTTGTTCTAGTATTCCATCTATATATTCTCGACGTCTTTCAGGTCCACCACTCAGTAGTCGCAGGTGGTCTGGCTCAAAGACTACAACTGGAATCGTTTTATTTAAAACAAGGCGTTTAAGTGGTACTGATTGAATTACATACTTTTTTTCAGAGTTAGTATCTTTACGTTCTAATGTGACAGTCCGTTTTCCGTCTTGAGTTGTCATATCTAACCTAGTCCATGGTGCATCAAAAGAAATAAGATCTATATCTTTAGCTCTATAAGATGATCCACGACAAAGAACCAGAATAGCTTCAAGAAGATTTGTTTTACCACTAGCATTAGCTCCAACGATAATGTTCACTCCTTCGCCAAATTCAAAAGTAGCATCGCCATATGAACGATAGCTTTGAAGCCGTAAATCAGAAATCATACTACTACTTTAACTCTTGAGCGGCATAATCACATGGATATAATCTGTTGATTTTGCTTCCTTAAGAACACAGGGCTCAAGTTTACCGTTAAAACAGAGCATGACCATATCACTATTGAGCGTTCCGAGTGCATCTAGAAGATATCGAGAGTTCAAGGTAATTGAGCCCTCAGCTGTAATATCGGCGTCAGCTTGAGCAGTATTCTCTCCGAGTTGAGAGGCAACAGAGCGAATACTGACAGATTTAGCTTCTGGGTCAGCGTGAATAGTGACGCTTCCGGCGCTTTCTTTCGCAAACAAGCTCGACACTTTTGTGATATTCACGAAATCTGCTCGCTTCAATGTAGCGGTAACTGCAAAAGTACTAGGAATCAGTTTCTTGTAGTCAGGGTAATTGCCATCAATAAGTCGAGTCATAAGTTCAACTTCACCGACCTTAAATAGAACTTGCTGATCGTCATGTATTATTTCGATATCCGTATCCTGATCTCCAATAACGCGAAGTAGCTCCTGCATTGAACTTGCCGGCACGAGAATATTTATATCTTCCTCAAGTGGCATAATTTCTTTTTCAGCTAAACGGTAGCTATCTGTGGACGCAATGTATAGTTTTCCACCAGATGTGTGGATATAAAGACCAGTAAGAACTGGTCTTGCTTCATCATTACTGGCAGCTACAAGTACTTGCTGAAGTCCTTTCTTGAAAACTTTCACCGGTATTGTCCAATTTTTTCCTTCAGTAATTGCTGGCATAACAGGGAACTCTTCAGCAGATACACCATTGATTACAGAATTGTATTGATCGGTAGTAATATGCAGCTTATAGTCATCTAGCTTAAGTTCAATGACACCACTAGGTAGACTACCTACAAAATCTTGCATGAGTCGGGCTGGAACGGTAATACTTCCTTCTTCACTAACTTTTGATCCAATATAGTGGGTTATTGCAATATCCAAGTTTGTTGCAGCGATTGTTAATCTCGTACCAACTGTCCTTAAAACTACGTTAGCTAGAATCGGTAATGTGCCGCGGGTATTAGCAATACGGGCAACACTTGATAGTGCTTTATTTAGATTTTCTTGAGTTACTTGCAATTTCATACACAGCTCCTTGCCATTGTCTTATTATTAAATGAATTCTTATTTAGAAATATAGTACTTATAGTAGGGCCTGTGGGTAATGAGTATAAGTCGTTACTAACAGGGAAGAAACCGACAATAAGACGAGTAAAAGATAGGGGCATAAGTAGTGTAAAAGTACCACTATTTACACACAGGCTGCGCACAAAATGTGTGCAAAAAGCAGGGGAGGGGACAAAACTCGTAGTTATACTACAAGCTGTCCATATACGCTGCACAGCTTGTCCACAGTACAAGACTATATTTTTACTATGCATACAAGCGATCCTTTATTTCAGAAATTGCAGTTCTTAGGTCGGCATCAAGTGTACTTTCTTTAGCTATTTTTTCGACTGAATGAATTGCTGTCGTATGATCTTTACGTCCAAGCTCCCTTGCGATTTTTGGAAAACTTAAATGAAGCTCACTGCGTAATATATACATTGCTATTTGTCTTGGTACTACAATATCTTTATCTCGCTTAGGACCCATAATATCTTCCATGCTGACATGGTAATGTTTTGCAGTCTTTTCAACTATTTGCTTAGCATTAATGTGCTTAGGACGGACCTTACTGGATCCAAGTAAGCTTGTAGCAATTTGAAGTTCAGGTTGTAGACCCCTCATTTCACAAAAAGCTAATAATTGATTTAAGGCCCCTTCTAATTCTCTAATGTTTGTTTGGACGTGAGTTGCTAGATATTCAACAACGCTCGGTTCTAATGTAATTCCATGAGTTGTGGACTTTGTCTGGACAATAGCACAGCGAGTTTCGAAATCTGGAATTTGCATATCAATACTCATTCCCCAGTTAAATCGAGATCTAAGACGCTCTTCCAGTGTAGGAATATCTTTAGGTGGTTTATCGCTACTAATAATAATCTGCTTATTTGCTTGGTGTAGTGCGTTAAATGTATGGAAGAATTCTTCCTGAGTCTTCTCTTTACCCGCAATAAACTGCATATCATCCACAATAAGAACATCTGCACTTCTATAGAATCCTGCAAAGTCAGTATTTTTCTTATAACGAATTGCGTCTAAGAATTCCTGGACAAATTGCTCGGAAGAAATATAGACAACATGAGCTTTAGGGTCGTTAGATAGAATCGCATTACCAACAGCCTGAATAAGGTGTGTCTTACCAATACCTACTCCACCGTATAGAAAGAGTGGGTTATACCTTGTTCCTGGTGCGCTAGCGATAGCTTGGCAGGCAGCATAGGCTAATTCATTTCCAGAACCAACGATAAAGTTATCAAAAGTATATTTCTCATTCAAACCTTGTCGATATGAATGGCGAACACTGGAGCTAGATTTTGGTTTTGTGTCAGTTTGCTGAGGAGCGACTACCATGACAGTTTCCTCACTACTTCGCTTGTGTAGTGTGCTCTTTCCTTTTGTATGGATCTTGTAATCAACCTTAGTAGGTTCAACGCCATTCTTTTTTAGGGTATCTATAATAAGGTCATTAAATTTTCGCTCTAATTGATTCTTAACGAAAACAGTAGGGACACCCACTACAAGTAAGCCGTCTTTATTTGTGAGTAACTCAGTGTTTTTAAACCAGGTAATAAAACTGGCACGAGAAACAGTAAGTTCAATCTCACCGAGTACTGACTTCCATAAACTGTCTTTCATAACCCCTACTACCGCCCTATCTAATTGGTATAAATGTATTCTATACAAAAAAGACTGAGTTTTCCACAAGCCAGAATTTCTTTTAGGGGTGGCATATAAAAAGTCTTGCAAACAGTAGTAAACTTGTGCACAGAGGAGGGCCCTCTCTTGTAATCTGTGGAAAAGACTTGGAGTATGGTGGAAAACTTGATAGAATTAGTGGGTTAAATATTGTCAATTTGACTCAACTACGTAGTAATATTTGTCACAGAACTAAGTACTTCGTACAACAGAGTCATACTTTCGACAGTAAACTTGGATAAGTAAGCAAATAAGGATACAGTAACACTATGCCAAAAAGAACATACCAACCGAAGAAACGACACCGCTCACGCGAACACGGATTCTTAAAACGAATGGCGACCAAAGCTGGCCGTAACATTCTACGTGCACGCCGCAACAAAGGTCGAGCACGACTCACACATTAAAGATATTATTCTTTAGAAAACTGCATATACTAGTAATATGATTTCCTATAAACACCGCTTTCACGGACGCAATAGTCTGCGATTCGTGTATACAAACGGAAAAACATACCGTTCTACAGCTTTAGCGCTCCGTATTGTCGATAACGCACGAACTGCGAATTATCGCTGCGCAGTTGTTGTTAGTAAGAAAATTAGTAAATCTGCAGTTAAGCGCAACAGAATGCGCCGCCGGCTATATGAGATTATTCGAAAGAATGAAAAACATATCGCTGCGCATACTGACATCATAGTGACCGTCTACACCGATCAGGTTGCGACAATGTCTGCCTCTGAACTTGAAGAAACAGTTTTAAAGCTACTTCAGCAATATCAGGAATAACCCTGCCTAACAGTGATAATCATGGTATTATAACTATAGCTTTCGACGTGAGTTTACATAGCTTTACCGAATAGTCCAATATACTAACCTACACATAGAGGAGCTCGCATGTTTAATGCACTTATCGTTAATCCTATCTTTAACCTTCTGGTTTTTATTTACGCAATTATCCCAGGGCATAACTTTGGCCTGGCAATTATCATATTCACAGT
>CALRBD010000005.1 GCA_943353855.1 uncultured Candidatus Saccharimonas sp. | reverse complement strand
CACAGTCTGAAGATTATCTTTAAGGTACTTGATACCTCGCTTTTTTTCACGCAATTTAATTTCATTAACTTCTTTCCAGTTAATCGGAGAGTCGGTAATACTTAATACACTATTAGAGTTACTTACAAGTCTATCTTCTAAATTAAATAACCTTAGTAAAGAGCTGAAGCGAGTTAAGCCACGTTCTTTATTGCCTATTGCTATAAATGGCTTATTAAAAATAATCGAGAATACACTACCGTGGAATGAATCTGTAATTACAAAATCTGCATCTTTAAAACTTTTTAACCATTGCGTTACATGAGGCAATGCGAATTTATCTGGATTACTGCGTAATTCCTTTTTCGTCATTGGCTTAGGAGGCATAATATCAAATGTCTTCATTTTCAAATGACTGCTAACTTTATCAATGATTTCATCCTTATTCTTATCAGAATCAAGCACATAAGTAAATATCTGGCCATCACTCTTTTTAAGAACGTTTATATCTTCATGAATGAGTTTTAAGTAGTCGTCTTTTTCAAGTAGCAGGGTAGGGTCAACATGCTGCTGAGCCTTAACTCCCCAGTATTCATTGCATATATCAACGCCAGAGTCTTCACGAACTGATATTGCATCAAATTTCTTTGCAAGCGCGGCAGACTTTTTAATAAGTTTGTCTCCATATTCAGAGAGATCATCCTTACCAAAAGACGCTGCATATGAAATACGTTTAATATCCATTCCTTTAGTAAAGTCCAAAAGATATTCAGGTATATTTGAGTATGGCTTGCGCCATACTTGGTCGCTACCAACAACTACTGTATCGAATCCATAAATATCTTGAATATCTAGTTGTTTTTTATTGAGTCTTGTATTGCAGATATATAATTTAGCATCAATAAAATATCTAGTTTGCGCGGTCAAAACTTTATGTATTTCCTTATCATACATAAGTATTCTATTTTCTCTTAGAATAATATTATGAAAGATTCTTTTAATTTTTTTTAATTTATATTTAATATTATCCTGGGTATTAATATAATTATCTGTTACAGCCTGTACGCCAATTTTAGTAATAATGGACTGAAGAGCATACGCTTGAATGATACCTCCGTAGTTTCCTCCTATAGGTTGCGATAAAATTAGAATCTTTTTTTGATTTTTCATATACTAATTTACCCTTATTTTTGAAAGCTTCTATTAATTACACTAGGAAATGCGTTATGCTTCCATTTGTGAGTATTTTTTTTTATATTATTCATCATTATCATAAGCCTTTTAATTAAAATGAAATTATATATAAGGGCCAGTACTAAATAGATGTTGGGTGATAATTTTAAAACATTCACCTTAAGAGATTTGTTATTGTATTGATTACCTAAAAACAATATCTTTTTTCTCAATTCCATATAATCGTTACTGTGGACAGATCTAATTTGTGAAGATAATGTCATTATGTTGTAAAGCCAAAAATAGCTATTTATCCTATGCTTAATCGCTAGATCGAATAGTTCACTATAGTTAATCCTGGAGTCATCGAAGATTAAATCAGCAACAGTTGCGATCTGTAAATAGTATTTGGAAAAACCTGAATGAGTTACAGATGAATTATTCTGATAATAAGAATAAATAACTTCATCGATGTATATACTATATTTTGCATTTTTTAATGCTTGATAAACGAAATATTTGTCTTCATTAATTTTTAACTGTAAGCTAAATTCTATTTTTTTTATAACATTAGCCCTGTACAGCTTAGCAACAGAGTAAACGGAAGTATTTTCAAGCATAAAATTCTTTATTCCATCTAAATTGTTATACACCAATAAGCTGTCGCTTCTATTAGTTTCTTTAACGGATCTGCGTGCATTATATATAACGTTAACAACACCAGTAGCGATATCAGCACCCGCTTTACTAATGTAATCATGTAGAGTTTCCATCGACTCAGGATATAAGGAATCGTCAGAGTCTACAAAAGAAATATATTTTCCTTTTGACATTTTTATTCCAATATTTCGTGCAGACGAAACACCCTTATTTTTTTGATGGAAAACTTTTATTCTCTTATCTATAGCTGCATATCTATCAAGAATTTTACCGCTGCCATCAAGCGAGCCATCATTAACTATTATAATCTCAATATTAATATACGTCTGATTAATAATTGAATCAATGCACCTAGAAATATATTTTTCGGAGTTATATACTGGCACAATTATAGAAATTTTATCCATATATTTTATCCCGCATTCTAATTAATCGAGCCGCTAGTGCAAAGGCAATATCACTAATGTATAATCTTAGCCCATAGAATATTCCTTTCGAAAATATTTTACTATATGCGTTTAAGTGTTTAATCAGAATCAAACCGCTCATTATATCACTATCTTCAACAAGCTTAATCCTTAAATTATTAAATATTATTTGTTCTTTAATAATTTGATTATTCGTAATATTATTTAATGTATTAGATAGAAGAACATTTAGGCCATTTTCTTCTTCTAATAAATATTCGATTCTTCTAATATTTTTTTCTTTAAAACCTTTTATATTAAACTTATTTCCGGGACTAGATGTATTATTATCATGAACACGATACTTAAACAGTATTTTATTATAAAAAACCGCCCTACAATTTAATGTAGCAAGGCATGCTATCAGCCAGTCATGGGCTAATCCGTTTTTCAGTTCGATATAATGACTACTATTTATAAGTTCTTTTTTAAAACAAATACTACATCCACGAATTGGGCTACGACCAATAAGGTAGTCTAGCTCTATATCTTCAAGTTCATCGTTATTAACAGTTCTTCCATACGGTATATCGATATTAATTTTCCTGCCTTTGTCATCGCAGATATCATACGAACTAGCTACAAAATTAATTTTAGTATCTTTTTTCATTACTGACACCATGCTTAATACTTTGTCCGAATACCATACGTCATCCTGATCACTCAGAAATACTATCTCTCCCGTGCAAAGGTCGATAGATTTCCAGAAATTCATACAAAAACCAAGCCTTACTTCATTTATGATAATTTTCCAGGAGTGTAAATTATGCTTTTCGATATACTCTACAACAAGATTAACAGTATTGTCTGTTGATAGGTCATCGCAAATAATCACTTCATCGACTGGCATTGATTGCAATCTTATTGAATCAAGTTGATCAATTATGTATTTCTGGCCGTTATACGTTGTCATAGCGACAGATATTCTTATATTCATATCAGACAACCTTCGGTCTAGTCTTACTTATATGCTGACCTATGAAATCCTTACTAGAACCATTGGCCGTTGAAGTTATAAAAAACATTATCATTAACATCATCAGGAAGAAACCAGAAAGGTATCCTCCTTTTTGCGAGCAAAAAATTATAAATATAAGGCCCACATATACGTTTCTTCTAAGTAGCGCGTATGTTGTCGCTAGACCGATTAAAAGTCCGGCTACTCCTAAATCCATTAATAGATAAGCGTAGTTATTCCAAACATAAGGTGATTCACCAACACCCGATCCAAACAGAATATTATTTTGACTAATAAAGCTCCAGCTTCCTATGACTCTCTGGTAAGCAGACCCATCGCTACCATCGATTATGAGAGCAGCCCTTTGATAAATTGTTTCGTTTATAGGCTGCCACATTAACACAGAAAGACAGATTATTATGGCTAATATCATTATAAAATTCTTCTTAAAAAAGAACGCTAGCTTGTAGCGTTTGATAAAATATAGAAGTAAAATTATGAGAGTTACAGGAATTGTAGAAAATGAAAATGTCATAAATGCGGCTGAGATAATTATTGCAAGTGATTTGTTACGTCTGATATTTTTACTATAGTTTCCAAGTAGCGCTGACGCTAGTGTAATGTTTAGGAATAATCCTAAGTGCTGTGGCTCTCCAAATATACTCCTGACCCTAACTACGCTAGAGTAGCCTCCAGAGAAAATATAACTTGCAATATCTTGCCGCGTAAAAGTCCATAAAAAATTGTATGACAAACTGGAATCCGTTGCGATTAACAGTGCAATTAATAGACCTAACAACGAAACCACAACCGCTACATTAATTAAAGCCTTAATAAATTCAAGTATCATATGTCTCTTTATTACGTAAAAATAAAGAAGTACATAAAACAAAATATACATGGATATCTTTAATAAATAGAATAATCCGGACGCTAAAGAGTACCCGCCTAAACTAGAAGCGATTAGAATATTAACTAAAACGAGCAGAATAGATGAACCACAACTAATCAGCCACCTTACAGGCACTTTAGTGATTGACGGAAACAATACTGAGATGCCAGCTAGTATAAAAAAGTCTGAAAAACTTAAACTACCAAATCTCCAGTCATTAAGCACTATAACCATTATTCCTATATAAATAGGTACATCCCTTATGAACCTATTAATTATCGTATTAACAAAAGGACTTGTTATTACTGCATCGCTATTAGCCATTATGATTTCCTACAACTAGCTTTACTGATTCCCTTAAAGACTTTTCTTAGAACATACATAAACGAATGTTCAGTTTCAAAGCTTCCATATTTACGAATGACATATTGTAAGCCTACTAGATACCCAAATCTTGGATAAAGTGAGTAAAATAAAACACCTTTATCGATAAAGAACCTGTCCGTATATCCTTTGAACCAAGTTGATTCTTCTTGCTTAACAGTGCCTAGGCTAACCGGAAGTGCAATAACTTTTAGTTTATTTTTTATGCAATCATGCAGGAATATACTATCTTCTCCAGAAGAATATTCGGTACCTCCGCCAAATTGTCTGGAAAAGGCAACATTTGCTTTTTTGATACTACTATTGCGATAAGCTATACGAAATGCCCCATAGCGAAGAGAGCGGTACCAACGCACCGTTTCTTTATTTTTTATAATAAACTCGGGCCTATTCGGGTTTAAGCTAGTAAGATTAAATAAGATAACATCCGCATTGGGATTTTCTTTAAAAGCATTAACGACTTTATCTGCATACCGATCCCCGTATACAACGTCATCATCTGCAATTAGGCAAATGTCGGCCTCAGCACGCATAAGTGCTGTATTTCTGCTAAGGCCTATTCCTTTTTCATTTAAAGTATAGGTTTCAATAAAATTAGGTCCCAGTTTGGTTTTAGAGTAATTGAATTTATCACTCTGATTAATGATAATTGCGTTACTCTTTATATTCATTTTTTTTGCAAACTTAATAGGATCTTTTAGATTCATAGTTGAAACTAAAACCTGTAATTTCATTATATTCGCCTCTTTGCTGCATTGGCGCAATAAAAAATAAAACAAAATCCTGCATACACAGTACTAAGATTTTCTGATGAAGTATAAATATTCCATGTTCTTTTCATTGATGATAGTTTATTAGCCGAAAGAGAATTGCTTGTACGTCGATAATAGGACGTGATTAGATCCAAGCCATAAGCCCGACTAATGGTCTTAAGAATCTTCCACCATGTTGCAGTGTCTTCACTTCCAATATCTGGCATATAAATGGTTGGCTTATTGATAACTTGCATATCTAGCATTACAGTAGAGGTCCAAATTGTAGTATTCTTTAGTGCTTGCTTATAGGTAATTGTTTCTGGCACGTGGACCTTCTTGCCATTAGGCTTACCATTTTCATCTGCAAACTCATATCCAGTGAAAGAAAAGGCTACGTTTTTTTCCTGCATGAATGCAATCTGAAGTTCTAGCTTATTATTAACCCAAAGGTCATCTGCATCTAGAAACGCCAGATAGCGACCTTTTGCTTTATCGATTCCAGTGTTGCGTGCAATAGCCGCACCTGAATTTTCGGACAATTTGAATAGCTTGATTCGCTCATCTATTTTCTGATATTTCTTAATAATTTGTACACTGTCGTCGGATGAACAGTCATCTATCAGAAGCAGTTCCCAGTTTTGGTACGTTTGGTTTAATACAGTCTGGATTGTATCGTCCATAAAGCGAGCTGCGTTATATACAGGCACGACAATACTAACAAGAGGTTGTTTGCTTTCTTTTGCCATCCTATTATCCTCGCTGATCCTTCAGGAGACTTAGTTCAGTATGGATACCGTGCTTCTCAATCTCACGACTACCTTTGGCTACAATTGCTTTGAACGTTAAGAATACTATCTTTGCATCTTCACGAGGAGAGATACGTTTTACATATCCAAGATCGTAATCAATCTTTTTATAAATTGAAAGGCTGTTTCTGCCATGTACTTGAGCTAGGCCAGTCATACCAGGAAGTACATCAACACGGTGCCGCTGTTCTTTAGTCATAAACTCATAGTATTCAGGAATCCAAGGTCGTGGTCCAATGAATGACATTTCACCCTTTACGATGTTGATAAGCTGTGGGATCTCATCCACTGATAGTGCTCGTACATATTTACCAACTGTAGTCAGTTGATTACCTTTAGTAATATCACGTACATCGTTATTGTGTGTCATTGTACGAAACTTATAGATCTTAAAGTTGGCACCACCAATGCCAGTGCGTTCCTGCCGAAACAGTACTGGGCCTTTGCTTGATACTTTGATCAGAAGGGCGGTGAAGAGAGTAAGCGGTAGCGTAAGCACTATGACTGCTACTGCGAGCGTTATATCAAGTGGTCTTTTGACATAACGCTTATACACTTTATCTACCTAGTATTCTTTTTATCTTTTTCTTGGGTAGGAAGAATTGATTTAGCACGCTTAGATATGTAAGTACCAAATGAATTTGTTTTCTTAGCCTTCTTGTCTACGAAAGTACGGCCTGTAACCCATTTCTTGTCAGCAATGTTATTTGCTGCACGAGTTGTAGCGACAACTTGTGGTGCTGCTGCCTTAACTGTCTTTTTCTTTGCAGGTGCAGCTTTCTTAGTATTTTTCTTAACTGGAGTAGCTTTTTTTACTGTCTTTTTCTTGGCAGTCTTCTTTGGCTTAGGGTTGTTTAAGCGGTAATCATAAAGGAAGAATAGCCCTATTATAGAGCCCATAAATCCGACCATACTTGCAAGAATAAGTTGTAATCCAGTACGTACGTTATATGGAGTAGAGCTATAGCTTGCTGTGTCTACAATCTTAATGTTTTCTTTGTTATAGAGATTCTTAATTTCAGTCTTAAAAGTACTAATGATACCATTAGTTACTTTTTCACTATCTTGAGGACTCTTAGTAGTTACATTAAGCTTTATAACTTGTGTATCTTTACTTGTAGTTGTATCTACAGATCCGGCAAGTGATTCGTAGCTTAGATTAATGTTATTAGAAGTAATAACATTTTCTAGAACTCTACGTGATTTAATAATTTCACTATAGTTATTGATAAGGGTAGCAGTACTAGCAGCATCTTTTACATCTGTATTAATAACAAGAAGTGTTGCAGTACTCTTATACATTGGTACCTGAATGAAGTTGTTATATATAACTCCAGCTGACAGTCCAATGACTGTAGCTATTACTATTACAAACCAACTCTTGGCGTAAAATTTTAACAGGTGATATAAATTAATTTCTTGCACAAATAGATCCTTACTTAAATCTCTACTATTTGTATATTATATTAACACTTATTTGTATATATGTAAACTGCATATCCTATTATAAATATACTGCTAGGAATTTGGAATAAATTGAACTCCGGTATAGAACATTACGCCCTACAGGGGCTTTGGAAACTAGTAAATAAGGAGATTTGTATTTCTGGCTAGAGGACGTACGCTTCTTTTAAAGGTATACTGAACCTATAAGTAAAGAAAACAATCATCATGTCGCTATTCAAAAGAAGATCAACACTACCGCCAATAGAGCTACTAGATAAACCGCAGGCTGGTAATAGAGCAAAACCTTCAGACAAACAAACTAAAACAATATTTGACGTAATTACTCGACTAAAATATGACACTCTTCTTGAAGTAGTTCATAACGGTCCAAGGTTCTATCAGTATAGATACAAGCTACAAAATGGATGTATCGTCAAAGACACCGCTAAGCTAGCCCGCGCTATAGCACAAGAACTCGACATTGATGGCGTGCGCGTAACTGTTGAGTCAGAACAGAATGGTCGCTTAATCATTGAAGTGCCAAAAACCCATAGCGACACTGTCTGCATTAGAGAAGCTCTTGAGTCACCAGAGTACAAAGAAGCTGAAGGAGCGCTCTTGTTTCCGGTTGGTAAGCAAGCTGATGGAAAATTCTTAATTGCAGATATGCATAAGTTACCACACATTCTAGCGGGAGGTATGTCAGGATCCGGCATGAATGCATTTATGGAGGAAAATTTACTTATCAGTCTACTCTATAGATACACTTCCGATGAACTACGATTGCTAATCATTGATCCTAAACAAGTGCAATTCCCGCAGTACAACGGTATACCACATTTACTGCAGCCAGTAATTACTGAACCCGATGATGCCAAAGAAGCAATTGAGTGGCTCGCGGAAGAATCCGAGCGAAGATTTAAAATATTAAATGAGTATCAAGCGAGAGATATTGACGCTCTTCATAAACGTAATGACGTACCAGCAATGCCGTTTATCCTGGTCATTATCGGTGAGCTCGCCGATCTCATGATGTTGGATGGCAAATACTACGAAAAGGCACTGGTACGAATAATCCAAAAATCTAGAGCTGTAGGCATTCACTTCTATATAGCAACCCATAGGCCAAGCACAGACGTTTGTCCCGGAGTACTTAGAGCCAACCTGCCAACAAAGCTAGCCTTTGCCACAGCATCAAAAACTGATAGCAAGACACTGCTTGATATGGAAGGTGGTGAAACACTAAAGGGCGCAGGCGATCTACTCTACTTTAATTACGAACAAAAACTACCAATACGTTTACAAGCACCTTATGCAACTATAGAAGAAGCAGATAGTGTTATAGATCATATTAAACAAAACTCGTGAATATTTAAACTGTATATCATTTTGTTAATACAGCTAATAAAGAGGTGGAACATATATATCTCCTATATAGAACATGGCGCACTACCGGAGCTTCGGTACCTGGTATACGGGAGTATTATTTATGATAGGGATTATCTCAATATCCTCTTCCTTATACCCATAGAATCCGAAGTTTTTTTGATTTAGTCATAAAACTATCTTAGCAATAATCTTAATTAGCATTAATAATTAATCAAATAAATGTATATAATGTGACTATAAATGGAAACAAGATGAATAGTCCCAAATTTTTTGACAACATTAACGACAGAGTGATAGATGATATAAAAACAACCATTCGTAGCGGTAGTCAGCTTGATATTGCCGCCGCCAGCTTTTCAATCTATGCATACCAGTTGCTAAAGAATGAGTTAGAGCAAATAGACAAACTTAATTTTTTGTTTACAGGTGAAGTGTTTACGAGTGAAAAAACTCCGCGTGAATCACGAGAGTTTTACATTCCCCGCTTGAATACTGAGCGTTCACTATACGGAACGGATTTTGAGATAAAATTACGAAATGAGCTCAATCAGCAGGCCATCGCCAAGGAATGCGCCGATTGGATTCGTGCTAAAGTTGCATTCAAATCAAATATCTCTAGGGAACATATGTCTCCGTTTTTGGCTGTTAGAACTGGGGATGAGGAAGTGGCGTACGTGCCATTCAATAATTTTACTACTGCAGATCTTGGGGCTGACCGCGGCAATAGCGCCTATTCGGTGACGACGAAAATCTTTGCTCCAGCTTCAAAGCAGTTCATCGAGACCTTTGATTCTGTCTGGAATGAAGATGGCAAATTGGCTGATGTGACTGATGCGGTGCTTGAAAACATTACAGCTGCCTATAAAGAAAACTCGCCAGAGCTAATCTACTTCACTGCACTTTACAATATCTTTAGCGAGTTTTTGGAAGATCTGAATGCAGATTTCTTGCCAAATGAAGCAACTGGCTTTAAGAGTTCGCAGATATGGGAAAAACTGTACGACTTCCAGAAGGATGCAGTGATCGGTTGTATTTCAAAGCTCGAACGACACAACGGCTGTATCTTGGCAGATTCAGTTGGTCTCGGTAAAACTTTCTCGGCTCTTGGGGTTATCAAGTATTACGAAATGCGAAACAAGAATGTTCTAGTGTTATGTCCGAAGAGACTTAGCGACAACTGGAATACCTTCAAACACAACTACAAGAACAATCCAGTTGCTGGAGACCGACTACGTTACGACGTTCTCTACCATACTGATTTATCTCGCGAACGTGGCGACAGCAACGGTATTGATCTGCGTAATATCAACTGGGCAAATTATGACCTTGTGGTTATTGACGAGTCACACAACTTCCGTAATGGTGAGCGCAGTACGCACGCCAAGGATGACGAATACGAAAACCGTTACCAAAAGCTGATGAACAAAGTCATAAAGCAAGGGGTAAAGACGAAGGTAATGATGCTCTCTGCAACGCCGGTCAACACACACTTCGTCGATCTCAAGAATCAACTGATGCTCGCCGCCGAAGGCGACAGTAATGCCTTTGATGGGAACCTTAATACAGACAATCCAATCGACAAGATCTTTCGAGACGCAGATACCGCATTTAAGACATGGGCAACACTTGAACTTGACGAGCGTACGACACCAAGGCTACTAGAAATGCTTCACTTTGACTTTTTTGAACTACTCGATAATGTGACAATTGCCCGTTCAAGAAAGCACATCGAAAAATACTATAATGATGCAAAACTCGGAAAATTCCCTGACCGTTTGAAGCCAATCAGCCATCGACCAGACCTGACGGACATCGAAGGCGTGAGCTTTAACCGCATCTTCCAATATATCGATTCATTGAACCTTGATATATATACACCACTTAAATATGTTCACCCGTCAAAAATAGGTATTTACGTCGATCTCTCGACCAACCAAGGCCGAAGTTGGGCAAACCGCGAACAGGGTCGTAATGTTCTAATGACGACCAACCTCCTGAAACGTATCGAAAGCTCAGTATATTCTTTTCGTCTGACTGCGCAACGCATCTATGATCTCATAGACTCAACGATTGATAACATCAACAAGTTTGAACAAGGCCGTGGTCAGTCATTCAACATTGATCAAATTGACGCGAGCGATCTAGATGCAGAAGATGCTGATACCGAATTTGTTGGAAAGAAGTTCAAGGTCGCGCTAGAGGACATGGACTATGTCAGCTGGCGAGATAAGCTCAACCAAGACAAGTCTACCTTAGACGATCTACTCGCTCTTATCGCGCCTGTTGTCGCAGAACACGACCTTAAACTGGAGCGGCTAGTCGGTATACTGGCAGACAAAATCCGTAGTCCGATTAACGACGGTAACAAGAAAGTAATCATCTTTACCGCTTTTGCCGATACAGCAGACTATCTATATGGCGAACTAGCTGAGCGGCTCAAGGATGAGTTTGGCATCAACTCTGCAGTCGTTACCGGATCGCGTAACCCGACCTCAACCGTTCCAGGCATCCATGCTGACTTTAACGAGATCCTCACTTGTTTCTCACCTAAGTCCAAGAACCGTGATGCACTGTTTGATACCAACCCTGGCGACATCGATCTTCTGATTGGAACTGACTGTATCTCAGAAGGACAAAACCTTCAGGATTGTGACTACCTAATAAACTACGACATTCACTGGAACCCAGTTCGTATCATTCAGCGGTTCGGACGTATTGACCGTATTGGCTCCGAGAACGATAAAATACAACTCACTAACTTCTGGCCAAACATCTCACTAGATGAATACATCAATCTCAAGGCACGTGTTGAGGGACGCATGAAGATCGTCAACATGACCGCAACAGGTAGCGACAACCCTATCGACCAAGCAGACAATGCTGAGCTGGAATACCGCAAGAATCAGCTCGAGAAGATTCAAAACGAAGTCGTAGATATCGAAGAAATGAATAGCGGTGTATCGATTATGGATCTGGGTCTCAATGAATTCCACCTCGACCTCCAGCAGCTACTGAAGAAGTACGGCGAGGCAGATCATATGCCGTATGGTATTCATGCTATAGCCCGTGCAGATGATTTGACACCGAAAGGTGCGATCTTTGTGCTCAAAAACGTCAACCGTGGCGTCAATATCGATAAACAGAATCGACTCCACCCGTTCTATCTCGTATACATTCAAGAAAACGGTGATGTCGCGATCAACCACCTCCAGCCCAAAGAGCTACTCGATAAACTTCGATATCTCTCTAAAGACAAACCCGAAGCTGATAATGATCTAGTCGCAAAGTTTAATGCCGAAACCAACGAAGGCCGAGACATGAGCCACTACACCGGCCTCCTTACCTCAGCAATTCAGTCTATGATCAATACGAAAGAAGAGGCTGATACTGATAGTCTGTTCAGTGCTGGCGGCACAACTGCCCTCGCAGGTGATATCCAAGGACTCGATGACTTCGAGCTAATCAACTTTTTGGTGGTCAAGCAATGAATCTCCCCCAGAGCACCTTCGTAAAAAGAATAGTGCCTAAAGAGAAGTTCTATACCAAGACTTCTGTAAATACGAAACTTCGTCAACTCTTTACTGAAGAAGTCGAGAAGATCAGGTGGGTAAATAAAATATCACCAGATACCCTAAACATAACTGCTGTTGAATATACTGAGCTACAAGTATTCGAGATAACACTCAAGGGTGCCGAGATCAGTACGGCTGTACTGAAGCACATCGATACATTCATCCCGTACCCAATTCTTTTTATCCTCAAGAAAGAGAATGCCCTAAAGGCATCGATCTCTTTCAAGGAGCCAGTTAATAGGAGTGAACATCAGATGAAGGTAGACACTTACTTCGACACTGACTGGAAGCAAACCATGGACCTTGAAATCAAAGGTCGTTCGGTCGACGAGATATATCGAAACTTCCTTTTTCAGATTGCCCCTAGCCTCAAGGAGACAAATCAAATGAATGCTAAAGCTGCGGTTGAGACTATCAAAGAAAAACAAGCTCTCGAGCGCCAGATCAACGCTATAAACAAGAAGCTGTCTTCAGAGCTATCGATTGCGAAAAAGCAGGAACTTGCACGAGAACGGCACGCTCTTGAACAAAAACTCTACTGATATTTCTTTTTATTATTTTGGCAATGCTGGCGAACCACACTTACCCAGCTTTCATACCAATACCAAGTATTTACCACTTGAACCCCGTAACCCTTAGTATTATTCTTTGCGTCAATCTTTTTCCAAAGATTAGTATGTTTGGTGATATTAAACTTCGGATAACCCTCGTCTTGCATTAGCTTTTCTATCTGCTTTGGCAGATATTTTGTCTTCTCTCGCTCTTTGATCTGAGTATAGGTAATGTTTATCCCTTTAGCTGCTTCAGACTCAGGATCGATAAACTCGATGACTTTATCTGCTTGGCCAGGTCTACTAGCTGTCTTCTGCGTAAACAATACACGGTATGCATACTTAGGACTGTTGAACTCTACATCACTCAGATCTCCATCGTAACCCTCTACAAACCTCGTGACATGAGCCGGTAATATGTCACGATATTCTTGCATGACACCAGTTTGCTCATCAGAGAGTGACGTAAACTGAAGACTAAATGAAAGATATCTATCTATACCAAGTTCATTACCAAATAGCTTTTTTATAAGGTCGTTAAAGTTAAGGCAACAAGCCTGAAAACGAGCACTAAGCGCATCATCTATACGTGATGTCATCTGGTGCTCTATCTCATGACGTAGGCCAATAAGGAATCTTAGGTTATTTGCAGTGTCATTATCTACAGGTGACTCGATATTGTTGAGGCAACGCTCCAGTTCCCAATATTTGTATGCGCCATTTTTAGTTTTATCATATTTTTTACGACCAGAAGGTAGCTCTTTAAAGTAACGATACTCAATCCCTTGTGAACGATAATGTGCGTGAAGTAGATAAGTCCAAGCGATATGCATGTTTACTATAAACATTTCCGATTTAAAAGTAATCAGTGGATTATTGAAAACCTGTACGGCTGCAAGTGCTGCTTCGCGAGACTTGCTTACAAGTTCCTGCTTAATCGATCCAACTCGTGTATTTCTAGCTTTCATGCACCAAGTATACCCCAGTTTATATGGTATAATCATGCTAACTGAACATCTTAAAAAATTGAAAAGTGAGGGTAGATGAGCGAAGGAACAAATATTGAGAAAATTGATTTAGACAAAGTGGACTGGCGGGGTAGCCGAGAGTTCTTCGAGAGTCTTGGTGAAACATTAGATAGACTCAATGATAAAGACGAGACTTACGACTTTACCTGGGTCGGCAAGCGCAAGGCAGTTGTCGAAGCCGGTGCGCCAATTAACAAAACACTCCGTCCTGATCTAGATGCGAGCAAAAACTGGGACACCACTGAAAACCTCTTTATCGAAGGCGATAACCTCGACGCGCTTAAGCTCTTACAAGAGTCCTACCTCGGCAAAGTCAAGATGATCTACATTGACCCACCATACAACACCGGCAAAGACTTCGTATATCATGACAACTTCAAGGCAAGCGTAGAGAACTACGACGAAGATACTGAGTATAAGAATGAAGCTGGAAATATCCAGTTCAAGAAAAATGAGAAAAGCAACGGGCGATACCACTCCGATTGGCTAAGCATGATGTATCCGCGATTGAAGCTCGCACGTAACTTGCTTACAGATGACGGCGTAATCTTTATCTCAATTGGAGATGATGAGCAGGCAAACCTCAAAAAGATGTGTGATGAGATATATAGTGAGGATAATTTTGTCGACTCTGTTGTCTGGAAAAAGCGATACCAAGGAGCTAAAGAGCACTATCACGCCGCAATTCATGAGTATGTTCTAGTATATGCTCGCAATAAGGGGCTACTCGAAGACTTTTCGATGACGGCAACGGATGAATTCTTCAAAAAGTACTTTAAGGGCCGCGACGCAAAATTTAACGTTAGAGGTGGGTACAGAACACAGCCACTTGAGGCGGGTGGAACTATGGATATTCGCACCAACCTTCGTTACGATATTGAACTGCCTGACGGCCGTGTCATTAAGCCCAAAAAACAGTGGATTTGGTCGAAAGAGAGGGTTCAAAAAGCAATTATGGACGATATGCTCGACATAGTTTTAAAGCCAGACGGCACGTATAGCGTCAGATTCAAACAATACGAGAAAAATGAAGATGGGGTTCGATCTAGAACAAAACCTTTCAGTATAGTTGATTTCGTCTTTACTCAAGATGGCACAAAAGAAATAAACGACCTGATTGGTGCTGGGATATTTCAGTTCCCGAAACCGAGTAAATACATCAAACACTTTATTGACATAATCTCTGCAAAGGATAAGTCATATACAGTACTCGACTTCTTTTCTGGATCGGGTACTACAGCTCAAGCTGTCATGCAGCTAAACTCAGAAGATGGAGGTAGTCGTAAATGGATTACTGTTCAGCTCCCCGAGGAAACCGACGAGAAGTCCGAAGCCTACAAAGCTGGCTACAAAACCATCCCCGAAATCTCTCGCGAGCGCGTCCGCCGCGCTGGTGACAAAATCGCCGCTGAACACCCTGATGCCAAAGTCGACTATGGCTTCCGCTCCCTGGTCATTGCTGATACGAACTACAAAGAAGTCTACAAGTCTGCTGGCGAACAACAACAGTCAACCTTGCTCGATGTAGTAGACAACATAAAAGATGATCGTTCAGACCTTGATTTACTCTACGGAGTGCTTACCCAGTCTGCCCTTGAGCTTAATCGCCCGTGTAAATTAAACGACTTAGAGGGAAGTAATGTCTTCCTATATGACTACTTCAGTGAAGTTTCAGGCCTTGCGGCTTGCTTCTCTTCTAGCGTTCCCGAAGAAACGATCAAAGAGATCGCAAAACTCAAGCCACTGACGGCTGTATTTAGAGACTCTTCATTTGCTACGAGCCAAGACAAAGTAAACCTTGCAGAACACTTCCGCATCATCTCACCAGAAACGAAAGTTAAGGTTATCTAACAGTAATGAAGTTACGATTTAAACATCAACAGTTCCAAGCCGACGCTACGGACGCGGTATGTGACATATTCGCCGGACAGCCGAACAAAACACGTTCGTTTCTAGTTGATCAAGGTGCAGATAAATATGGGCAAACTCAGGCATTGTTGCATGGCACCGGCTGGGCAAACCCCGAAATTCATCTTCGCGAAGAAGACATCCTAAAAAATTTACGAGGTATTCAAAAGTCGTACGGAATTGTCCCTGCAAACAAGCTCGAGGCCATGACTAGTAAAGTCGAGTGGGATGATGGCTCAAAACAAACAGTCACGAAGCCTGTATTCACCATCGAAATGGAAACTGGTACCGGTAAAACATACACCTACATCAAAACGATGTACGAACTTAATGTTCGTTACGGCTGGAGCAAGTTTATCATCGTGGTGCCAAGTATTGCTATCCGTGAAGGTGTTGCTAAAAGCTTTCAGATTACAGCAGATCACTTTAGGGAGAATTACGGCAAAGCATGTCGATTCTTTACTTATAACTCTACTCGCCTAAACGAGTTGGAGCATTTTGCTGATGATGCTGGCATCAACGTCATGATTATCAACACGCAGGCCTTCAATGCGAGTGGCAAGGATGCCCGTCGTATCTATATGAAACTCGAAAGCTTCCGCTCTCGTCGTCCGATCGATGTCATTGCATCTGTCAATCCCATCGTCATTGTCGATGAGCCTCAAAGTGTCATTGGAACCGAATTTAAAAAGAATGCAACCCGTGATTCACTTGGCAAGTTCAACCCGCTCTTCTACCTCACCTACTCAGCAACACACCGTGAGAACTTCAACATGGTGTATCGCCTTGACGCTGTCCACGCCTATCAGCGGCAGCTCGTAAAAAAGATCACTGTCAAAGGTATCTCTAACTATGGTACGACAGCATCAAACGGATATCTTTACTTGCAACGAATCAATGTCTATCCGAACAAGAGCCCATCTGCAACTGTAATCTTCGAATACAATTCAAATTCCGGCACAGGTCTTGGTAAAAAAGTAAAAACCTTTGCCTATGGTGACAATATCTATAATCACTCTGGTGAGATTGAAGCCTACCGTGAAGGCTACGCTATCACCGAGATCAATGCTCGTGACGGCTATGTAGAATTTACAAATGGCCTACGACTCACTCAAGGTCAAGTCGTTGGGGACAGTAGTGAAGAAGATATCCGACGCATACAGATTCGCGAAACAATTATGAGTCACCTGGAAAAAGAACGTGAACTCTACAAAAAAGGTATTAAAGTTCTATCTCTATTCTTTATCGACAAAGTAGCTAAGTACAAGTTCTACAACGAATATGGCGAACAAAAAGGTACTTACTCAGATGTATTTGAGCAAGAATATAACGATGCAGTCGACATGTTTTTCGAACAGTTGCCAGCTGGTGAAGACGAAGAATATCGTACCTTCTTAGAGCGTGATCCCATTGAAAGTATTCATACCGGCTATTTTTCAACAGACAAGAAAGGTCGTGCAGTAGATAGTGAAGTAAAGCGTGGTGAGAGTGGATCTTCCGATGTTGTTGCCTACGATCTCATTATGAAAAATAAAGAGCAACTATTGAGCCACGAGGAGCCTGTTCGTTTCATATTTAGTCATTCTGCCCTACGCGAAGGTTGGGATAACCCAAATGTATTTCAGATATGTACTTTACGTATGAGTACTGGTGAAATAAAGAAACGCCAAGAGATTGGTCGTGGTCTTCGCCTCAGTGTCAATAAAGATGGCGAACGCATGGACGCCGAAGTTTTAGGCGTGCACGCAGTGCATGATGTAAATGCACTCACTGTAATTGCGAATGAAAGCTACGAAGAGTTTGCGAAGGCTCTCCAAGATGAATTTCACGAGGTTATCAAAAACCGTCCGAAAGAGATTACTCCAGATTTATTTACGGGCCAGGTTTGGACGGACGTCAGCGGTAATGAAGTAACTATTGATAGCACCAAGGCTGCTCAATTATTTGTAGCCTTACAGATGACCGGTCTTGTATCTGAAGGTCAGCTTAGTGAGGAATTCCATGATCTATCCCCAGAACTTCGAAACGAAAAGATATCTGAAGTAATCGGCAAGATAGATCCGAACTTAATGTCGTACACAGAAAATGTCTTACTACTTGTAGAATCTGTGTTTGATTCAAAGAAAAATCCATTTGTTACGGATGCTCGTTCAAAAGCGACATTAAACTTGAATTACGAGAAGTTTGCAAGCAAAGAGTTTAAAAGTCTATGGGAGAAGATCAACTCTAAAACGTATTACACTGTTTCTTTCGATGAGAAGAAACTCATAGAATCTTGCATAAGAAGTCTTAATAAAAATCTTCGAGTCTCTCAGACTCTCGTAGTGATTAATCAAGGCTATCTTGATGTAACCAAGCAGAATAACCCAGAGATGAAGAAGCTTATCGGCAAGCAAGTAATACTCGAAGAAGTCGCAGCCAAGAATGTTACCTTCGACCTGCTGGGAGAGATTGCAGAGCGCACAAAACTTACCAGAAAAACTGTCGCCATTATCCTACAAGGAATAGAGCCCGGCACATTCGACTACTTTAAGCAAAACCCAGAAGAGTTCATACGTGAAGCAGTAAAGTTAGTCGACGAGCAAAAAGCCAGTACAATTATTGAACATATCACCTATGACATACTTGATGAGCAGTGGAGTGCTGAAGAAATCTTTTTAGATGCCACTATTACAGGTGAATACGGTCAAAACGTCGTAGATGCGAAGAAGCATATTTTTGACAAGCTTCGTTATGACTCATCGGTAGAAAAAGATTTCGGGGCAGAACTTGATACTGCCGATATGGTGGAGCTTTATGTAAAGTTACCAGGTGGATTCTACATCAACACTCCAATGGGTAAGTATAACCCCGACTGGGCAATATCATTCAAAGAAGGATCCGTTAAGCACATTTACTTCGTCGCAGAAACAAAGGGTGACACTAGTGATCTTCAACTCCGTGAAGTAGAAAAAGCTAAAATTGAGTGTGCCAGACGTCACTTTTCGGTGATTAGTAGCGATATTGTTAAGTACAGTGCCGTAAGTTCATATTCAGAATTACTAACTCTTGTTAATAAGTAAATGAGTTTACTTATTAAATCCGACTACATGTTATTCCTAAGGCACCCCGCCTGGCTCTGGGTTAAGAAAAACGAGCCAAATAAGATTCCGCCTGTAGATGAAAACACTCAGGCCATGTTTGACGCTGGCCATCAGTTCGAACCATATGCTGAATCTTTATTCCCAGAAGGCGTAACCTTAGGCTTTTCAGACTACGATGAATACCGTACTTTACCGCAGCGTACTCAAGATGCCATAGAGCGGGGCGATCAGGTTCTGTTCCAACCGTGCTTTTATTGGAAAGAGTTCACCTGTATCTGCGACATTGTCAGCTTTATTGGAGACAATGAAGTAGATTTGTATGAAATTAAGTCAAGCACCAAGGTTAAGCCAGAGCATGTATACGATCTAGCCTTCCAGACAGCCTTGCTAGAAGGCAATGGACTAAAGGTTAGGAATATATATGTAATTCATGTGAACAATCAGTATGTGCGACATGGTGAGGTCAAAGCAGATGGAATTACTACCATTACTGACATTACAGCCAAAGTTCGAGCCAAAAGCTTAGAAACAGAACAAAACATGGCCCAAGCACTCGTCGTTGCGGCAAGCCCAACCATGCCTGATCCAAATCCAGATCTAACAAAGTTAAACTCTAAGAAAGATTGGCTACCAATTTATAGAAACATTGTTGGTGAGACAACTAAGCCAATCCACAATGCACAACCAATAGTTAACAAAGAGGCATTAAGCCATTTCCTAGGCGAGCTAGAATACCCCCTCTTTTTCTTAGATTACGAAACAATGTCTGGATTAATACCATACTTTAACGGACACAGACCGTACCAACAGGTACCATTCCAATACTCACTCCATATCCTTGAATCCCCAGAAGCTTCAGTTACCCAAAAAGAATATCTTCACAGGGATAATTCAGATCCTTCAAGACCGCTCACTGAACAACTCTTGAAAGATATCGGCAATAAAGGATCAGTTTTAGTTTGGTTCGAAGGCTTCGAAAAAGCTCGTAATAGCGAACTAGGTCAGATGCTGCCTGAATATCAGGAGGCTATGGAAGCAATCAATGATAGGATTGTCGACCTGATGATTCCATTCAAAAATAAATGGTACGACGATCCACGATTCGACGGCAGCGCCAGTATTAAATATGTTCTTCCAGTACTGTGCCCGGAGCTTTCCTATAAAGAACTCGATATACAAGAAGGCGGTTCCGCCCAAAGGCTTTGGATGGAAGCAGTACTCGATAATAAACGAGCAGGGGAAAAGGACAAGATCCTTGATGACCTTCTTGCATATTGCACATTAGATACACTGGCAATGGTAGAGATCTATAAAAAGTTAACAGAATCGGTAGTCTAGCTATGCACTCAGCCGACACGCCAAAGGATACGATAGTTGTCGATGCAGTGCTAGATATTTCAAATGATCAAAAAGTTACTATACACATTCCTAAGAGTGTCATAAGAAACTCTGCTACATTAAACAAGGAATTGCTGATCCGTCCTGTAGATAAACTCTGCTATGAGTACAATGAAATAGTATTTCTAGAGATATGCGCTAAGTATGGTTTCGAAGCGTTGGATAGTAGTTTAATCAAAGAACTAATCGATCTGAATAGTGGCCATATATCGTCAGGTCTGCTCCGTGAATATCTTCATGTGGCCTGGGCAGTTTGTTCACGACTTGCGGATGATCTTGCACTCAACAAACAAGCCTGCCTAGATGTCGAGGGTAGAGATCTATATAAAATAGCACCGTTGAATTTTGGAACATAACACCTATAGTTATATATATTGAACTTTTAACGTTATAATTACATAACTATGCCAAGATTAATACAAACATACCTGCCCGACGGATCACTAGAGGGCATACAAGTTGTTGAATTATCTGAAAGTTCAGTTAAAGCATTCGTTGTACCGCGGATAAAACTAAGTGATGTTAAAAAAAGACCTGAAATAAATCAGCCTTCACTATATTTATTAATTAACTCATCCGAAAACCAAATCTATATAGGTGAAAGTGAAAATTTTTATCATAGAATTAGAAATCATGACCAATCAAAAGACTTCTGGGATATTGCAATAGCAATTGTTTCCAATACTAATAGTCTCGAAAAGAGCGATGTTAAATACCTCGAATCATTAGCTGTAGAAAAAGCACAGAGAACTGCAGCGATGACTGTACTTAATAGAACTGTTCCATCGAGGAATAATGTTCATGAATTCAAGGTTCATACTCTAGAAAAGATACTCGAAGACACTGCCATGATAGCTGAATCACTCGGATATAGCATATTTAGTACTAAGAAGGATGACGTTGCTGAAATCTGGTATTGCGAAGGTAAACTCACAAAAGCACAGGCTCAGTTTAGGGGAGATAAATTTGTAATCTTATCAGGATCAGTTATTGACAAAAGCACTGCTCCTAGCTGGGAAAAGAATTTTCATTATTTAGTCGAAGAACGCCAAAAAATATTCCAAGAGTATGGCAAAGACAATGGATCAATTATTGAAATCGTAAAAAATGCACCCTTTAAAAGCCCTAATCTTGCAGGTCATTTTGCATTAGGGCGCAGTATTAATGCTTGGACTACATGGAAAAATATAAAGGGCAAAACTATGGATGAAATCATGCGCAAGGGATAGTAATACTATAATAAGAATAACAATGAAGGACATTTAATAATGAATACGACAAACGCTGAATACTTTACGTTTAATGTCGATAATTCGTTATTCATCACTGGACAAACCGGATCCGGAAAGAGCTATCTTGTCCACGCGCTTATTGATAGATTACAATCTGCGCAAACTCCTAACGAAGTAAGATTCGTGCTATTCGATCTAAAACAAGTGGAGTTCGCAGAAACGGACCTTAACTACTTACTAGAGGATGTAATACTTGATCCGGAAATTGGTCTTTCAAAACTTGAAGACTTTGCAAAGCTGTCAGCAGAAAGATTGAAAACTCAAACATCAAAACCTCAGATCTTTATTTACATTGAGGAATGCGATATGGCCGCACTGGACCAGAAGCGATTCGACGATGCTGTAATACAGATTAACAAGAATGCTAAAAAAGCCAATATCAAACTCATATATTCAACTTCAAGACCTGCAGTTACAATGGTTTCTAGTAGACTATTACTGAGCTTTGATTTAGTGCTTACAGGTCAGCTTGCTAGCAGTGATGATGCGGAGCACCTTGGAGTCCCATATAATCAAAAAATAGATCAATATTCTTTTCTTGTGTCACAATATAATTAATTAAATGATAATGAAGGGCCTTGATTGATGGACATTACAAAACTTGAACCTTTATTCGATGAAACAACTGAGCCAAAAGATGAACATCTCATGGCATTACTAGAAAAGGCTTACACTGGCAAAATCAAATGTCGTAAAGCTGTAATACCATTGGAGCTCATTAAACCATTTTCTGATTTCAAACCTGAAATATCCCAAGAATATGGAGATCACTTCGTAGCGCTTTACCAAGAGAGAACGCCACCAGAAATGTATGTATATGAAAAAGACGGTGCTTTTATTATGAGCGATGATTACAATGCATATACCATGTATAAATTGATCGAGGCACTGACAACAATTTGTATAGTTCTTGGTAAAACGACTATAGACGACAATGTCACCTACGGACCGTATATTAGCCTCAAACTTACTTAATCTCATGAAGAAGGAATCGTGAATATATATCTAGACATTGACGGTGTGCTCCTTGCCAATGAGCTTAACCCGGCACTCCATGCAAATGATTTCCTGCGTAAAGTTCTAACTGAATATCCTGACACTACGTATTGGCTGACAACACATTGCCATGGTGATCCTTCTATTCCAATACAGCACATAGGTCACTTGTTTGAAAAAGACGTCCAAGACCTCATGAAGTTAATTAAGCCAACAACTTGGGACTTAGCAAAAACTAGAGCTATAGACTTCTCACAGCCTTTTTTATGGTTTGACGATGATCTTTATTTTGAAGAAAAACAAACGCTCCTTAAACATGGCGTTCTGGATAACTGGATCGAAGTAAATCTTTTGAAAGACGAAGCACATTTACAAAACTTCCTTGTATCTTTTCCTATTCCACTTCACCCAGGAACACAAGACTACGAGAAATAAGTTATTTTATTTTTCTAAATAGGCCCAAGAAAGAAGGGAATATTCCTTTAGACGTATTACGTACTACTCGTACAGGCTTAGAGTATAGGCCTGCCTCATATTTTAGCTTCTGTTTGATGCGCGCAGGTCGGGTAACTGCCTGAAATTGACTTAAGCCGATTGAGCGCTTTGCTCGACGCTTAACCCGTGTGTACCCACTTAAGGTCCGGATAGATGGCTTACGATATCTAAATAGTTTCATATAGGTAATAATACAGCATCTAATTGGATATCAACTTTCAGATTCAATGCTATGATTAAGCTATGAAAATATGCGTCTTTGGTGCTAATGGAAAAACAGGTAAACAAGTTGTTGAACAAGCCCTTCAGCAAGGCATATCAGTAGTTGCGTGTGATCTCTCTAGTAGCAACATTAAAAGCTCAGATCCAAAGTTACAATTCATGCAAGGAGATGTCTTAGATCTTGCATACGTCAAACGTGCTATAACTGGCTGTGACGCCATTATTAGTGTACTAGGAGTAAAGATAGGTAATAGTAAACCAATCGTGTCTGAGGGCAACAATACAATAGTGAAGGCCATGAAGGAACTTAAGATAAAACGACTTATAACTCAGTCAGCATTTGGAGCCAAAGAATCATGGAAGTCACTACCATTTCTATATAAACTTATTCATAAATTAATTTTAGGTCCTGTTGCTAAAGATAAGAACCGCATGGAAGATATTGTTAGCGCATCTAATTTAGATTGGACTATCATACGGCCAATCCGTCTCACTAACGGTCCAATGACAGGCAGGTACAAAGCCGGTAAAAAAGTATCCTTTGGTATGAACCCTTACGTTTCAAGAGCTGACGTTGCTGATTTTATCTTGCGAGATATTTCAGACGATGAATATATTAAAAGTGCTGTTACTATTACCCTATAAGGAGATCTGATGAAAGAAACAAAAGTTGAGAAGGTTGAGAGAGAAATAAAACAAATTGGGCTAGATATTGTAATCGGGCTTATTATATTTTCACTATTGTTCGGGTTCGCTATTGGTGTAATTAGTAACTAGACCGTGTAACTAAGAGACTGTGTTTTTGGAATATGTGCAGTTTTTGCTAAAGTTTCTTTTGGTGATTTATTGATGCTCCGTAGGTCTACCATTGGCATTATCCTATATGATTCCAAAGCTTGGTCACGCTTGGCAATTTCAGTAAATAAGTCACTAATTTCATCCCATTCAGCGTAGTATTTATCAATGTCTTTGCGCTCTTGCTTGGCTGCAAAGCTAGCAATCATATATGCCGGTACGCAGACAACTAAGAATGTTGCGGCTAGGCCCATGAACGGAGTTAGCAAAAGAAGTAGGGAAGTAAGAATCAGATAACATGGCCAAAGACGCAGATCGCTGTATCCGACATTAGTAGTATCAACCTTCAACATATCTCTATCTCCTTTGCTGTTACCCATAATGCTTATACTGTATCATAAGAAGCAATAGCGTGATTGGCAAATAGATGATATTACAACAAAATTGTTACGCGCCTTAGCCCTGGGCTTCGACAATTTCAGAAAGCATTTGGATAAGCTCTTGGGCTTCACCTTCAGTGACAAGATAATGTCCTTCAAGAACCTCGGACTCTTCTTCTTCCAATTCTTTTTCTATTTCTAATGCTTCAACAATTTCTTCACTGCTAACTTCACCCTCAAATAGTAGATCAGCGCTAGTATTCATAATAAAGTCGCCATATGGTTCAAGAACGTATTGCTTATCTAAGTAGATGTCATATACCTTACCATCTTGAGGATTAGCTGCGTCAATATCATTAATAATTACTTCGCCAATAGATATACAATAATCACGTCCGTAGCCTTCAACGTTTTCTTCAGTACCTACAGATACTTCTTTACCATCAATTTCACACTCAAATCCATCCGCGCCATATTCATCCAGCTCGAGTGTACCGTCTTCAAGTGTTCCAATTAGAAAGTCAAGCTGTCGCTTAATCGTTAGCTTAGCTTCTAATCTCGCAGGGGTACCAAGATCTTGCTCTTCTGGAATGTATGGATAGCGTTCTTCTTCGTGTGCAGATGGAAAGTTATTAAACATTTTATTCCTTTTGTAACTACATAACAGGGGTTAATTGCATTGACATACTTACGTATATGTATTATTATAACATAATCATGCATTATGAGCAAGACACATATAAAGGACACCCCGTTGGCTTTGCAGCAGACCGATCTGTTCAGGCCGATAAATTTTTTGACGCTCTTGAATCATCTGGACTTCCAGACCGTATACAATCACCTGAAGACCGCCTAAAACTTATTCATTCCATGAATAATGAAGAGTTTGAGCGTATCCTAACAATCGGGAATACCATACTACAAAACTTTCCTCGCGAATCTGCAGGGTATGCTCAGCGCCTACAGGTTACTGGCAGTAGTGACGTAGGGTACCAGGCAATGCCAGCAACTGAAGATAAATCCTCTTTGCTTAAGCTCACCCTCAATACAGCTCAGAATAAAAAGGTCTCTACATTACAAGACAAAGCACTACTCCTCAGCTATGGAGTGCAAGCTGTACATCCTTTTCAGGATGCTAATGGTCGCCTCACTCGAGCCATGTATCATTTACTGACACGGGGCATGGAAGACGAGACAATCCTTCACCAGACACTCGTTAATGAACAGGATCCTTATTACGTGCTTGATGCTCACTGTTTTATAAATGGAGGTCAGGGCCTACTTAAAGAACACTTAAAGTCTGCAGATAAAAACCCCGTAACGTATGCCTACGTTCCAAAGTATCACCCCAACTTTCATGACGCGCAATTTAATCCTGAGAATATAACGATTCCGAACCGAATAGAATCAGATAGTAAAGAGACTGACGCCGTCCAGACACTATTTCTAGACAAAGATTTTTGTATTAATGTAGCTTATAAGCTGATTGAAAAACATAGTCTTGCTGCAGCTAAAGAATCAGTAGAAGAGGTAGATGGAAAAAAACAATTTATCGTCGATCACTTCTATACTATTGCTGACGATAAAGATCTAGAGATTGTCTACAAAGAATATCGCTCGATCACTAAGGACTACGTCAAAGTATTACTAAAGACTCTAGCAGATCCAGATAGCAAGGGTACGAGTATTACGGCAATTACAAAAGATAAGGGATATAAATCTCTTCCATGGCTAGCATTCGGTAGAGCACTCGTAGACCGAACTGTATCAATAGCTTAAGCCTTTATTGCCATACTCGAATGTAATCAACTTGCATTGAAGAAGGTGTTACGATAGGCGGTGTACCACTTGTTGGTGAGAGTCCTAAGTTAGCAATTAGGAACATTGGTGAACTTGTAATATTGCTGCTAATTTGTCCAACTTGCTTACCATCATAGTAATAGGTTACGACACCTGGTTGCCAGTTCGCTCCAAAAGTATGCCATCCGGTTGCTGGTATAGTTTTATCGCAACCACCAGGTCCTCCAGCAGGACTATGGAAGTGGTAGCATAGGTTTCCGCCAAGTAATTCCATAACATCGAGTTCACCAGTTGTAGGCCACGTGCCAGTACCGTCAGCCCAGAAAGCCGGCCAGTTCTGTCCAGCGCCGGTACCAGGTGCGATCCACATACGAGCTTCCATGTAGCCATAAGTAAATTGATAGTGGTTATACGATTGAATGATTCCAGATGCGTAGTTATAGGTAATTCCGTTATTTGCTAAACAAGGTCGAGTTACCGCAGATATAGTTAATAGGCCACCTCCTACACTTACTTGAGATGGGTCAAAACATGATACCTCGGCACTGTTAATCGGCTTAGTGATTGCCGTGTCAGTACCGGCAAGCCAGTTAGGACGCCATTTAGTGAGATCAAGTTTTGTGCCGTTGAAATCATCTCCGAACTTCAATGTCCAGTTACCAGATACGTTATACGGAACTGGATCGGCAGTTGTTACATTTGAAACATTGACTGTTGTAGTTGAACTCTGAGTCTTATTCCCAGCGGCGTCGTATGCGATTGCATAAAGCGTGTGATTACCGTTCACCATAGCGATAGTATCCCAAGAATAGTTATATGGCGATGCAGTAACAGTTGACTTCAGTACGTTATCTACAAAGAACTCGACTTTACTTACGGCAACGTTATCAGTTGCGTTCGCTGTAACATTTGTTACTCCCGATACTGTAGCGGCGCTTCCTGGAGAAGTAATTGAAACACTTGGCACTGTCGTATCTGCAGTCACTGGACTTACGTTATCATTTATCGCTGATACAGAGTCTACATATAAGGTCCGTGTACATTTACGAGTCTTATATGGATTTGAAAAAACTGTCTTAACTGTATGTGAGCCTGCCGGGATTGGTGTTGTGACCTTGTAGTTCGTATAGCTTGTAGCCGAAACAGTTGCTGTTAGTGCTGATTTACCGTCAACGCTGACTGTCACTTGAGGCGCACTACCGCAAACAGTACCCTTCGCACGAACTGATATGCTCGTAGCTTCTATTTGCGATGTAAATGTACCGGTAATAGCTACATTGGATGTTAATTTAACAGCCTTCCCACTTCCAGCAGCCGAATCGCTGACTACTACTGGTCCTGTTGCAGCGAAAGTCATATTTTCTGCTTCGATTGTAGCTACTGTTGTAGCAGCAAATGATCGATAAACGTAATATATACCACCGACAAGGGCGAAGATTAAAGCGACTACTATGTATCTATTCTTGCCGTTCAGTTTAAGCGACTTTATTATCTTTTTGGAGTTCTTACTTTTTGTTTGTGCCATATATTTATGTGCCTTTTTAATATTTGCACTAATTATACAAGACTAACGTACAGTGAGCTACTTTTTATTTTTAGCTTTTGTAGTTGATGATTTTTCACCTGAAGCAGTGTAGTAGGATCGAATTTGGAACAAGAAGAATAGCCCGATGATTGTACCGACTAGTGTCCCAATAAGGTTCATGACACTTCCATAGTCAGTAAATGCATTTACTACACCGTAGGCTAGATTAAGTAGCACTGCGTAAAATAGCAGGTTCCAACCGCTCTTTTTCTTTGCTTTTGTACCTGGATACGCTGCGATATAAAGCACAGCTGTAGCTGCTGCAACAATTAGACTAAGCCATACGAGCATTGAAAGCCTGCTAGGAATAGTTTCCTTACCGCCATAGATTGCAGAAATAGTATTTACATTATCAATGATACGAGTGGTAGTATTTGCCCAACTCCAAAGGCTTAGTGCCGCAAATAATGAAAATATACCTAGAACGAGGTTAACGATTGGTAAGTATTTTACGATAAATTTTTTGACGTTTTCAGGCAATTGTACAGGAGCATTTTTAGTAAACGCAGGTACCAGCTTATCTTCTAGTGTTTTTAAAGGGCCCATTTATATTCTCCTTATGATAACTTTTTATAACTTAAGGATATTCCTATCTATATCATTTTGCAATTACTATTTGTCTGCTTAGAGATGACTCGCTACACTAATAATTAATATGGGGACTTACGAACAATTCTACGCCGATCTAAACGAGCGCCAACGTGAAGCTGTCGATACTATAGACGGTCCCGTTCTGGTTATTGCCGGTCCTGGAACAGGCAAAACACAGCTACTCAGTATGCGAGTAGCTAATATTCTCAGAAAGACTGATACCAGTCCTAGCAGTATTCTTTGTTTAACTTTCACCAACAAAGCAGCTGTAAATATGAAAGACCGTTTAATACGACTAACTGGTGGTGAGGCCCGTGACGTGATGGTCAAAACCTTCCATAGTTTTGCAACTGAACTCATGAACACTCATCCAGACTACTTTTGGAACGGGGCAAAGCTATCGACCGCTCCAGATGCAGTTCAAATCGAGATAATTCAATCGATACTTAGCGCATTGCCCCTAGATAATCCACTGGCTCTTAAATTTGCTGGGACATTCACTGCCGGTAGAGATGTTAAAGAAGCGCTAAAACATGTCAAAGAGGCCGGGCTAACTCCCGATAAGCTACAAGCTATAATTGAAGCCAATATACGCTATATTGATCTCATTGAAGATGATTTAGTTTCAATTCTATCAAAACCACTTAGTGCCAAACGGCTACCAGAAATTAGAGACGCTATACATGCACTACCCAATCAGGGTGTCAGCGGTAAGATGCTGCCACTCAAAGATCTAGGGCTATTCATGAAAGAGAGTCTTGATTTTGCCATATCGCAGGATGAAGGCACTAACAAATCTACGAATACCGGCGAATGGAAAAAGCGCTTTATCCAAACTGTTGAAAAAGTAAAAGGCATGCACAAAGAGCGTGATCGCAATGCTTGGTGGCTGGCACTCGTTGACGTGTACTCAAGCTACCGGACAGCACTGCATGAGCGTGGGCACTATGATTATTCGGACATGATCGTAGAGGTAATTACACAGTTACAAAATCATGCTTCGATGCGAGCTGATGTTCAAGAGCAGTTTCAATATGTACTAATTGATGAGTTTCAGGACTCTAATGCAGCTCAGTTACAGCTGGCACACCTAATATCTGATCACCATTCCAATGAAGGCAGCCCAAACCTTATGGCGGTTGGTGACGATGACCAATCTATCTACAAGTTCAACGGTGCCGAACTAAACAACATGATGTCCTTTGAAACAAGTTACCCTACCACTAAACGCATCGTTCTTGAAGATAACTACCGATCTAGCCAAGACGTGCTTGATGCTGCAAGCAAAGTTATTACACTAGCCAACGACCGTCTTGTGCTTAGAGATAAGACAATGAGTAAAAATCTCAAAGCCCGTAATCCGCCACTCACAAAAAGCACACTGGTGCACCATAGTTATCCGACACAAGAGCATGAACTAAGCGGGGTCGCTCGACTTGTTGCCCAAGAATATCGATCGGGTGTTCATGATATAGCTATCCTAGCCAGAGGACATAGTAGCCTAGAAAGACTCTCAAGTATTTTATTAAGTCTTAATATTCCGATTCAGTACGAAAGACAGAATAATATTTTAGATAGTCCGGTAATAATACAAATTCACGCAATAACTTCACTAATCGTTGCCATTCAAGAAGGTGAATCACGTAAGGTTACAGCGTTACTGTCTAAAACACTACGGGCTCCAATGTGGAACCTCGACCCCAAGGTACTATGGGATCTTGCAGTTGCTAACCAGCGTGGAGCAAGCTGGCTAGATGGCATGCTAAAATCTTCGAGTCCTGAACTAAAAGAAATTGCTAACTGGCTCCTTTGGTTATCCTCTTTATCCATGAATGAATCACTGCTCGTAACTATGGAACACGTCATTGGACTTGCATCTAGTGAACAATACACTAGCCCCGTAAAGGCATACTTCATGCATAGCGAGTCCAAAGACAGTGATTACATGCAAGGCCTCTCTGCACTCCGTAAACTTCTGGGAATGGTACACGAGTTTTCACGAACATCCAGCGGCACGCTTAAAGATTTTGTAACTTTCATTCAGCTGTTAATAGATACGAACGAAGTTGTAGCCGATGAATCTAATTTTGTGAGCGGAGATAATGCCGTACAGCTAATGACAGTTCATAAATCAAAAGGTCTTGAGTTTGAATCAGTCTATATTGTTGATGCTATTGATAAAAAGTGGCGACCAAAAAACAAAGGTCGCAAAGCACCAATTAACGTACCGCTTAAACCAGAAGGCGACGATGGAGATGACTATGTCCGCCTGATGTACGTTGCCGCAACTCGAGCCAAACGTAATGTAATTGCTGCAAGCTTTAGGGAAGATATGAACGGAGCGGATGAATTAGTATCGCCACTCATTCATGAAGCACTATCTCTTAAAGTTCATAAGCGGGATGATCTAGAACCGGCAATATCAGTGCTCGAAGAAAACCTTACCTGGCCACACCTTAATGATACGGATGAAAAACGAATACTTCGAGATGCTCTTGAATCCTACGCAATTAGTGCTACCGCTGTTCTAGATTTCCTTGACGTTAGCAATGGTGGGCCAGAAAGATTCTTTGAAAGACACTTACTGCGATTGCCGACTGTAACTACAACTAGTATGGCCTTCGGAACTGCGATACATTCAGCACTCGAATACGCTCAAATTGCAACTAATACAGATGCGCTCTCATCCAAGAAAGTATTCGCAGCCTACGAAAAAGCTTTAATCGATCAGCAACTATCTCCAACCGACGAACAACGATATCTTGAGCATGGAAGGCTATTGCTAGATAAGCTATTAACTAGTGAAACGTTTTGGATAGGGAAGGGTGGAATTCCTGAACAAAAAATGAATGACATAGCTATAGGGCCGGCCCGCCTGAAAGGAACAATCGACCGTATTGATATATCCAAAGATCATCTTACAATTGTTGACTACAAGACTGGACAGCCTCTCAATAGCTTTATGACAAACGATAAAGCTAAACAGCTTAAAGCTTGGAGACATCGCACTCAGCTTATCTTCTATGCTCTTCTCGTTAGACACAGTCCTCGGTTTAAGTCGGCAGACATTAGAGGTCAAATGTGGTACGTCGAAGCATCCAGTGCCAAAGAACTAATTCGTGAGTATATTCCAACTGATGCTGAAATAGATTATAT
>CALRBD010000004.1 GCA_943353855.1 uncultured Candidatus Saccharimonas sp. | reverse complement strand
TTTCATAACCTGTTGGGCTATACTATATAGACTATGGGGAGAGCATTATATCGTAAGTACCGTCCACAGTCATTGGACGAGATTTTTGGTCAGGAGCATATCACTGACACGCTACGCAATGCTATAAAAAAAGATGCAATTAGTCACGCCTATCTTCTGACAGGCCCAAGAGGAGTTGGTAAAACAAGTATCGCTCGAATTCTAGCCTATGAGCTTAACGCTATACCGTACGACGAATCTTCCACATATATGGATATTATAGAAATAGATGCAGCTAGTAACCGCCGCATTGACGAGATCCGTGACTTAAGAGACAAGGTAAACATTCTACCATCTCAGCTGAAGTACAAGATATATATTATCGATGAGGTACACATGCTTACCAAGGAGGCCTTTAACGCTCTCCTAAAGACTCTAGAGGAGCCACCGGCCCATGTTATCTTCATACTAGCGACTACTGAATCCCACAAGCTACCAGATACTATTATTAGCCGTACCCAGCATTTCACATTTAAACCAATCGATACTGAGACACTGGTATTACAACTTGGTAAAATATCTAAAAAAGAATCTATTACTATTGATAAAGGTGCACTGACACTTCTAGCTCAACACGGGCGTGGCAGCTTCCGTGATAGCATCAGCCTACTTGATCAGGTTCAAGGTATTGAAGGCAAAATAGATACCTTACAAATCCAGAGACTATTAGGCATCGTATCAGATGAAGTACTTGACCAACTATTAGCTGCCTTGCAGGCCGGAAGCCTCAGCGAAATAGCTAAGTTACTAGAGTCTTTGCGCACTCAAGGAATTCAAGGAAGTGACATTGCAAAACAACTGGCGCAAAAGATCCGAGATAGCATATACGTAGATACAACGATGCAATCACTAGCAATGACCGGATTACTAAAAGCTCTTATTGATGTACCGACGAGCTTTAATCCGGATAAATACCTTGAAGTAGTTTTGTTAGAATATATTTTTAACAGTAACCCTCAACCTCAGCCTATCCCAGCGCCAATGCCTCAGCAGGTAGAAAATGTGGAACCTGTGCAAAAACAACCTAAGAAAGAAGCTGCTCCGGAAGCTCAAGTAAAAATCGAAAAGCCCGCACCAGTTACTAAGCCCATTCCTGCTAAAAAAACTGTAGTTAAAAGTTCAGCTGATCACGTTGATTTTAGCGATGAGCTGTGGCCGATTATTGTTGCTGAAGTAAAGAAAACAAATAGCACAATATACGGTATCCTCCGTATGTCACAAATGAAATACGATGATAACACAATTGAACTTCTCTTTAAATTTCCTTTTCATCAAAAACAAATCAATGAAGCAAAGAACAAAAAAGTTATTGAAGAGATAATAAAGAAACACACCGGCCAATCTATTCCAATAGTCTGTAGCCTTACTGAAAAACCTAAATCAAACAATATAGATGCCATAAGCAATATTTTTGAAGGTAGTGAAGTGCTAGAATCAGGTTCATAGCCATGGACAACAAGCAACCAATAATACCACCGCATAATACCGATGCCGAAGCCAGTCTCCTGGGAGCAATTTTAATTGACTCTGACGCTATAGTAAAAATAGCTGATGTTATAGCCTCAACTGATTTTTATGATGAACGAAATGGGCGAATTTTCGAAGCAGTTACGCAGCTCTATGAAAAACATAGCCCAATAGACGTACTGACCTTATCTGATCAATTGAAAAGCAGTGGCTTTATCGAGTTTGTTGGCGGAGCTTCATATTTAACTCAGCTTACTAACTTCGTTCCTACTGCTGCTCATGTCGAACAGTATGCTGAAATAGTATCCCAGAAGGCAATACGACGCCGTCTGATACAAGTTGCCCAGGAAACAGTAACACTTAGCTACAATGAGGAACGCGATCTACAAGAGCTTATAGAAGAGGCTGAGACACGACTGTTTGAAGTTAGCCAAAAACATGTAAAGCAAGATATCTCGAGCGTCGAGTCAGTACTTAGTGAAAGTTTTGATCGATTAGATGAACTACATAAGGATAAAGGCAAGCTAAGAGGTATTCCTACTGGCTTTAAGGATCTCGATAATATTTTAGCTGGTTTACAGCGCTCTGACCTCTTTATTCTAGCGGCCAGGCCCTCAATGGGTAAGACCGCATTTTCTTTGGGACTTGCCCATAGTATCGCTCTTAAAGCTAAAGAGCCGGTACTTATATTTAGTCTTGAAATGAGCAAAGAGCAACTAGTGGATCGTATGTTGGCTACTGAATCCGGAGTAGATGCCTGGGCCCTTAGGACTGGAAATCTGACGGACAGTGACTTTGAAAAAATAGGTAATGCAATGGGTTCTTTGTCTGAAGCCCAAATATTTATTGACGATACGCCAGGTATTACAGTAAGTGACTTAAGGACAAAAGCCAGGCGTGAATCACATATCCGGCCGCTAGGTTTAATTATTGTTGACTACTTACAGCTTATGAGTGGTGGATCGCGTTTTGCTTCGGACGGAAACCGCGTACAAGAAATATCTGCTATATCGCGCGGCCTAAAAGGTATTGCTCGTGAATTAAACGTACCGTTAATCGCATTGAGTCAGCTTAGTCGTAGTGTTGAAAGTCGAACGCCTCAAATTCCACAGCTACAAGACCTTCGTGAATCAGGATCTATCGAGCAGGATGCTGACGTTGTAGCATTTCTATACCGTGAGGATTATTACAATCCAGAATCTGAACGTAAGAACATCATGGATATATTTATCAAGAAGCATCGTAATGGTCCTACTGGCGCTGTAGAACTATACTTTGACCGAGAGAAGCAGCAATTCAGAAGTGTTGATACAAGGCATGCCGATCCTTTTTCATAAAGTTTAGCCTATGAGACGGGTGAACAGCTCGCCAGCTCATGGTATACTTTAGCGTATACATTATGGAAGTTAATAAAACAGCTCGAATCATTCGATCAGAGATTATCAATCCCGTTATGGGCTTTTCAGTGGTATTTCTTGGTGCTGTTATTACTCTGACTTATCGATTACGTTATTTACTTCCTGGATTTAGTCTGCAAGAAAAAGCAGCTATTACTTCATCTAGCACGCTCAACAATATACTTACAGACCCGATGTATGCTCCTCATAAGATCTTCCAGTACCTTATGAGCAAGCTAGCGCACACCGGCTTCATCGCAATGCGTAGCATATCTGTCTTAATGGGTCTGGCTGTAGTATATTTATTCTTTTATGCGACCCGTAAATGGTTTAGTTTTAGAGTTAGCTTGCTGGCTACAGTTCTGCTTGCAACTTCAGGCTGGTTTGTATTCACGGCTCGCTCCGCAACAACAGGCATAATGAGCTTGAGCCTGATTGGAGTCGTCGCTTTCGGAAGTTGGATTATAAACAATCGATTCCATAGGACACTACTGATTGCCGGTTTCGGATTAGCATTGTGGCTACTATATGTTCCAGGGCTTATTTGGTTCGTTATTTTTGGTTTTATAGTACAACGAGCCAAGATTCGTGAAGCAGTTAATCACAATAGGGCCCTTACAACAGTTCTTACTCTTGGGCTATTGATACTACTTGCACCACTAATCTACAACTTCGTACAAAACCCGCATTTGCTCCAAGCATATTTTGGTCTTACATCACGACCATTCACTAATCTAATAAACTTTCCTAGAAACTTATTAAATATTCCTCTCAATCTATTTATCATTAATAAGGCAAATCCATTAACGCACGTTGGTCGCATGCCGATTCTTGATATATTCACTAGTGTTATGGTGGTCCTTGGTATATACAACTTCTACGTAAACGAACGCCAGCTAGATCGTGTCCGCTTTTTGCTTGGCACGATATCACTAGCATGTATCCTAATTGCACTTGGCGGTTCTGTAGGAATAGAGATACTTATACCTTTCGTATACTTACTTGCAGCCAGTGGAATAGCCTACCTAATGAACCAATGGTTTATTATATTTCCAAGCAACCCGATTGCTCGTTTCTCTGCCTGGACCATGATCATATTAATTGTATCAACTGCAGCTTTTTATAATCTTCAAAGCTACTTCGTGGCTTGGGCAAAAGCTCCATTAACAAAAGCGTACTATAGTATCCAACCTACAAAGCCAGCCCCCAGAAAAATAAACCGCTAAGCAATTATAGTTATCAAATTCAAACACTGGCTACAGATGGCATCTGTTGGTATACTGTAAGGTATAACAAAGGAGAACTAATGAGCCGTTTTGACCAAGCAAAAATGTTGATGAAGGTTAAAAAACTTCAAAAAGAATTACAAAAGCAAATTATTACTGTAGAGCAGGGCGATGGAGCCGTTAAGGTTGAAATCACTGGCGAACAGAAAATTAAACGAATCCACATTGATCCAGAATCAGTAGATCTTGACGATATCCGAGTACTAGAACGCTGGATAGAAGATGCTGTTAAGGATGCTATTTCTCAATCCCAAAAATTAGCAGCTGAAAAGATGCAACCATTCATGGGTGCTCTTGGAGATCTCGGACTTTAAGTCTGAACTAGTCGTAGATACCTATGCATATACTGCCGCCAGCTCTTGACGATCTTATTGAAGCATTCGGTGCACTGCCTGGAGTTGGCCCTAAGACTGCAGAGCGTTATGCATATTTTATTCTAAGGAACGACAAACATACTGCAGGAAAACTTAGCGATGCACTGACGCAACTGCATGATAATATTGGCTACTGTAAAAAAACTTTTGCTCTAGTTGAAAAAGGCAAAGAGTTTTCTGACCTTTATACAGATCATAGCCGCAACAAGAAGATTATTGCCGTGGTAGCTGAGCCCTTTGACCTTGTGGCCTTAGAGAAGACTAATGAATATAAGGGCACTTACCATGTTCTTGGTGGACTGATCTCTCCAATAGACGGCATAGGTCCTGAACAGCTCCATATACGCGAGCTCATGCAACGTGTAACCGAAGATGAAGTAGAAGAGATAATTCTTGCCACAAATGCAGGAGTGGAAGGCGAATCAACAGCACTCTACATTCAGCAACAGCTACGTGACCTTCCGGTGCGTATCACTCGCCTAGCACGAGGATTGCCTGTTGGTGTAGACTTGGAGTATGCAGATCAAATTACGCTTAGTAGAGCACTAGAAGGCAGACAATCAATATGACATACCAAAAAGCAGAAGATATCCAGAAACTAATCAATGACGCGCAGCATATAGTTGTACTTCAAGCAGATAATCCAGACGGCGACAGCTTAGCTAGTGCGCTCGCCTTAGAGCATATTCTTAGTGATATGGATAAGAAGGTTTCCTTATACTGCGGTGTTGATATATCAAGCTATATGCATTACATCCCAGGATACGATCGAGTTACTAAAGATCTTCCTAATGATTTCGATTTATCTATTCTTGTGGATTGTTCCAGTGCTACCTTACTTGAACAACTAGGGAAAACAAATCAGATGGGTGCTCTACGAACTCGTCCCATGATAATCCTCGACCACCACAGCTCAGAAAATGATATACCAGTTACTAATACTGACCTTATTGACGCTAAAGCCGTTGCAACTGGTGAAGTAATCTACCAACTAGCAAAGCAACTGTCATGGAACGTAACAGCCGATGCTGCAAACTTATTATCGACTTCTATTCTCTCAGACTCTCTTGGACTAACTGTTGAGTCAGTAACTGCCAGAAGTATTCATACGCTTGCTGATTTAGTTGAGGCTGGAGCTAATTTGGCTGAGCTTGAGCATAAACGACGGGCTAGCATGGTTAAGCCATTAGAGATCATCGCCTACAAAGGAAAGCTCTTGCAGCGCATTGAATACTTTGCAGATAAGAAGCTAGCTGTAGTAGTTATACCTTGGGACGAAATACAAAAGTTCAGTCCACTCTACAACCCTGCAGTACTAGTACTTGAAGAACTGCGAATAGCGGAAGGCGTTAAGTTATCTGTCGTTATTAAGCTTTATCCAGATGGAAAGATCACAGGAAAATTACGAAGCAACCAGGGCGCACCAGTTGCTGGTCAACTAAGCCAGCACTTCGGCGGTGGCGGTCATGCGAATGCTGCCGGTTTTAAGACTTTTGATTGGAAATTCGATGAGCTTAAAACAGAACTTATTAAGGAAGCGACTCGACTACTCGGAGACATTCAGTAATGCAACTATACAATACTATGACGCGCAGCAAAGAAGCGTTTGTGCCAATAGAAACAGATAAGGTTTCAATGTATAGCTGTGGCCTTACAGTTTACGATGAGCCCCACATTGGTAATTGGTCTGTATACATTGTTTGGGACCTACTCAGCCGTGTTTTAAAAGATGCCGGATATAAAGTTAACCATGTCGAAAATTACACAGATGTTGGACATTTGGTAAGCGATGAGGATAGCGGTGAAGATAAGATGGTTAAAGCTTCCAAGCGAGAAAAGAAGTCAGCTTGGGATATTGCTAAGCACTATATTAATCGAGCAGAGGACGATAGAAAACAGCTTAACATCCTAAGTCCTACACAAATGCCTCGTGCAACTGATTATATCCAAGAGCAAATAGCTTTAATTCAGGGACTTGAAGAACGAGGTTTTACCTATTTGATATCTGAGGAAGGCATATACTTCGATACATCTAAACTTGACGATTATGGCAAGCTTGCAAGACTCGATATAGAAGGCTTGCAATCTGGAGCAAGAGTCGACGATACCGGCAAGCGAAATGTTACTGATTTCGCTCTATGGAAATTATCACCAAAAGACGAAAAACGAGATATGGAATGGGAAAGTCCTTGGGGTACTGGTTTCCCAGGATGGCACATTGAATGTTCTGCCATGATCCGCGCTATTCTAGGTGACACGATAGATATTCATACGGGGGGCATAGATCATATACCAGTGCACCATACAAATGAGATTGCCCAGACTGAATCATTAACTGGTAAGCCACTAGCAAACTACTGGGTACATCGTAATTTTATTAAAATAGATGGCCATAAGATGAGCAAGAGCCTAGGCAATATCTACACTCTTGATACGCTAGTCGAAAAAGGCTTTAGCCCATTAGATTTCAGACTCCTCATGCTCCAAAGCACTTATCATAATGAAAGTAATTTTAGTTGGGATAACCTAGAGGCTGCTAAGCAACGTCGTAAAAGTCTTCAAGCATTTGCTGACCTACGTTTTCAATTGCAAGATGATGGTATTGAACAAAAAGACATCGACGAAACATTGAAGAGTATGCGCGCATCTTTGCAAGATGATCTAAATAGTCCTGAAGCCTTGGCTGTATTAAGTCAGCTGGAAACAAAAGCTATGAGCAATCTAGTAAGTCAGAAAACTGATTTTACGGAGTTTATAGAGTGGCTTGATTCAATACTTGGCCTAGACCTAATGAGCTCTGAGGATATCTCGAGAGAACAAAAAGTAGCCTTACAAGAACGCGATAACGCTAGACGAAATCAGGACTGGAAGAAGTCTGATGAGATTAGAGACGAACTAGTTGAACAGGGAATAGAAGTACGAGACAGTCCATACGGATACGTCTGGAATAGACTTTAAGAGTGCTTCGCAATTTGTGAACGATAGTAGTCGTTAGTAAGAACCTTCAAACAACCAGCTACTGGTATGGCCAGAATACTACCGAGTAATCCACCAAAACTAAACCCAATTAGAACTGCTATAAAAACTAGTAGTGGTGTGAGTTCACTTTTTCTGGATTGGATAATAGGCTGAATAGTCATGTTTTCAATTTGCTGGTAGACCATAAAGAAGATGAGCATAATGAGCGCCAGTGGCAGTGAGGTCAATGCACACACAGCAATCACGATAATCGATCCTGCTGCGTTACCAAACATTGGGATGAGGCCTGTGAGACAAACTACGCCTGCAAGACCCAAAGCATTAATTGACACGTTAAGTACGTTAGAAGCGATTAGCATGGCGATAAGAGCAAAGAAAGCGGCTATTGAGGCTACGACAAGCTGACCATTAACATATCCTGTAATGACTCCATACATTTGACGTGCAACACGCTGATTATGTTCACGCCTACTTTTAGGCTGTAGTCTCCAGAATCTGTCTAACCATTTAGGTCCTTCTACTATCATCATGAACGTCATGACTAGAACTGCTATCAGAGAAGCGACTGTTGCGCCTATTTTTCCAGCATTAGAAAGCACTGGCTGCGGAAGATTTTTTACTCTCTCACCTAATGTTTTTGAGAGTGTATCAACATTATCTTGAAGCTGGTAGCGATTAATAAGTCGGCCGATTGAGCTTTCTGGCTTCTTGATTTGCTGAACCGTATCGGGAAGAGAAGTAACAAAAGTACTAGTTTGGCTAGCGAGTGGTGGAATTATAATCAAAAAGAAGCCGACTAATATTGCCAGTACGCATAAGTAAGCAACACCCGTTGCCGCTGCCCGACTCTTAATGCGCAGGTGTTTTCTAATTCGATCGATGACTGGATTGAGAGCTATGGCTAAGAATAAGGAAGTCACAACTAAACCTAAGACATGCGATACTGCCATTAGAAAGCGGATTGATATTAATGTCGCAAGGATAATAAAGATGACTCGAATGATCGTGCGGTTCGAGACAGTAAGCTCGACCTTAGATGGGTTACTCATAGGTATTATTATCAAACGATATGCGTTTTTTAGCAAGTACAGACTTGTAGCTTTTAAGGAGTGAGCCTCCGACGCGCTCAACATCGAAACGACGTATGAATTCTCGCTCTTCTTTTTGTAGCTTTTTAGCTAGAGTTTCGTCAGTGAGTAGGCGATCAATTCGATCTGAAAAAGCCATTACATCCCGAGGATCAATAAGTGCATCTTCTTCATCGTTAAGTACGTAACGGTAACCTGGATTATCTCCGCCAATCACTAATCGAGCGCCCGAAGCTATTGCCTCAACGACAACAATGCCGAAGCTTTCACCGTATTTACTTGGCAGAACCACTAGGTCTGCTGTCGCGAATAGATCCTTCTTATCTTTTTCTGCGACGTGACCGAGCATAGTTACAGAGTCATTGATGCCATGTTTTGAGCAATATCGCCGGATCTTGGATTCCAGTGGTCCACTTCCGCCTAATATAAGCTGTCGTCCTTCGAATCGATCAGTTTTAATGAGTATATGTATGGCCTTAATAAGTTCCATAGCACCCTTACGTTCAACAAGACGACCAAGAAAGACGATATTAGTTTTTTTCGAATAGCGTTTTAACTTCTTGCCCTCCGAGAAAAGACTTAAATCAACAGCGTTAGGTAAGACTTCACTTTTAATCTTCATAGATTTTTCCGCAAAGTACTGAGCAGCCGGTGAAACACTGAAGACTCTGTCTATTCTTTGGGTAGTACTGCGCGTTAGTAATGACAAAGCCTTAGCGCCAATTTTTTGCAAGCCTCCAGTAGGTAATATATGAAACGTCCCTATAACAGCAGTTCGAGCTGGTACTCTTGCTAAGACTCGTGCAGCAAACTGGGGACTATATGGCATTTGCACATGCACGACATCGAATTGTTCTTTTACGAGTAGCTCGGCGATTGCTTTTTTAGATGCGAATAGCGGCATTGCTAGTCGGTTCTTATTAAACCTAACTTGGATATTTCGCGCCAATACGTGAAGATTTGGTATATCTTTTCTTTGGGTTTCGCCAACCATGTAATGAACTTCGTGGCCTTTTTTAGTGAACCAGTTACCCAGCGCTAAGATATACTGCTGCACACCGTCTGGTCGATCCAAACCGTCGTCAAGAACGAAGCATATTTTCATGATCGTTTCTTTTTTTTGATAGCAATTGCTTTTTTGTAGACTATTTCATATTGATCAACAATTTTAGTGAAATCAAATTGTTTTACATATTCTCTAGACCATAGCTGTAGCAAGCTACGCATATCCTCATCGTAGAGCAGAAGCTCTAGTCGCTGCGCAAAATCATCAGTATTCTTCGGATTAACTAAACATAGTTTTCCTTTACCTGTAAGAACACTCTCATACCCTGGGTTGTTGCCAGCCACGATTACCGCACCGGATGCCATAGCTTCCAGTAGCACGATACCAAAGCTTTCACCATATATTGCGGGACTGCAATATATATCAGCTTGTCTCATAAGGCGAACTTTTTCTTCATCTGACACAAATCCTAGAAAAGTAACATCAGGTATTTCGTTTTTGCTCACGTATTCTTCAAGGCTCTCTCGCAGTCCACCGTCCCCAGCAATAGTTAGTGTAATGTCGGGGTATGTCTCTCGTAATAAGGCGTAGGCTTTTAGCAAATACTTAACGCCTTTACGTTTTTCAAGCCTACCAATTGCAACAATACTTTTCTTCAGTCCATGAGATTTTTTAATTTTTTTAGGAACGTAGTCTTTAACTCGTATACCGTTTGGAACAATATCTATTTCTCGCTTAGGCCCATACGTAAGCGCAGCTTCCTTTGCAACTACAGAAACTGCAGTCACGACATGAAGACGTGGCTCAATAAATTTAGCAAAAGGTATCATTAACTTTTCAAAAGATCGGCTAACCATACCCTCAGGTAGCGTAGCGTGCATTGTACCAACGTTTGCAGAAGTTGATTTACCGATGATCTGCATACTAAGTATTGGGATGCCCGGTTCATGATAATGAATGACGTCAAACTTTTCGCGTTCTAAGACGTCTTCAATGGCTTCACCCGACTTACTCATACTAAGATCGGCTTTAGTAGCAAAAGGAGTCTGGAATTCGGTTGAGCCGCCAATCATAATGATTCTTTTATCAATTGTGGCGGGAACATTTTTAGGGCGTGGAATTATTATCCTAACGTAATGACCTCGTTCAGCTAGCTCAATAGATAGGTCGTTAATACAGGCTTGTACGCCACCAGGTCTAAAGTAGTTATAAGGACAAACTAAGGCAATACGCATATATATTGTCTATTATAGCGTACTCGCTTATTCTAACTATTTCTTTACATCATTTAACGATGCAGCGTTCAGGATACGGCGTAGTTGTGGCGGAATGAGCGAGCTTGCTTCCTTGGCATTAGCAATGACAGTTGGAGCATGCTGCTTCATGTGGGCGTGTATGACCGTAACCTTTGAATAGATAACGTTAAGATGCTGTTCTACCATATGGTTATTGAAGTATCTATCCTCTGCAACTTGCAAATGAATAACTGGCATAGCGATTTGTTCTTGGCATAAATCAAGTGTAAACATACATACGGCAGTATCCATATATGTACGTACATCATTAATTCTCCAAAGGTTAATCTCAAAATCTATGCGACGATTACGCTCTTCTATATCGGCATCCTTCATTTTGACATGAGTATCAGCCATTCTATTGTAGGTCATTCTTATAAGCGCTGGCCGTAGAGCGATATGTTTAACAAAAAGGGAAGGCAGTAAGTTTGAAAAGAAGCTTGCACTATATCTAAGCAATAAAAAATTACTGCGTTTAAATATAAATTCTTCATGGTTAACAAACCCGACAATACTTACGATAAGTTCAACTCGGTTTGTAAGCTCTGGAAAGCGTTGCAGCATCCTTGTAGCTATTGCAAAACCTAAAGACATGCCTAGGATAGTTACTTTTTTGCGACGGTACTTCATTTTAATAAACGAAGCTAAATAGTCAGCCATGTTATCGATAGATGGTTTCTCGCCAATCTTATAAAATGAATCCATTCCGCCGCACCCTGGGAGATCTGGCACTGTAACAGCGCCGTAGCGATTAAGTGTTTCAGCTATGCCAAAAATACGCTCGATACTAGCATGCATGCCATAAATAAGTAGGAGTTCACGCTTTTTGTTTTTTGGAGACGGCAAACGCAGCATTCGGCCATGCAAACCATTCATAGTAAGCGGCGAGATAAAATCGGCAGGATCAATTACTTTTTTGTTCATTACTCCTTAAAATGTAGCGTATAACAGATAAATTGCCAAGTTAAAAATACATGACTTTCCGGTATACTAGGATAGTCATGAAAACACGAAGCATAAAAATACCAGTAATAATCATCGCCTTATTTTTTGGAGGTATGTACTTGTTACGTGGAGCAGTTATTAAATTTCGCGACGACCAAAATAAAGTTAAGAATACTTCTGCCTTAAACTCAGAACGCTATAGCATCAGTAAGCCTGGAAGTATCTGGTGGATAGTAAACAAAAAGCGACCACTTCCCGCAGGATACGTGCCACCGAATCTTTCCGTACCAAACGTTACTAGGCGACTAGACAAAGATAACGAATCTATGAAAATAGATAGTGCCATAACAAAAAATATTGAAGATTTATTTTCAGCAGCAAAGCAAGCTGGACATCCACTAGTATTTGCAAGCGGCTATCGATCTGAAGAATATCAAAGACAACTATTTCAGCGCTACGTGCAAGAAGGTGGTCAAGAGTATGCCGATAAAACAAGTGCTAAGCCAGGTACAAGTGAACATCAGACTGGACTAGCTTTTGATGTCTGTGAAGTTAACACTGACTGTGAACTTGAGACTTCATTTGGAAGCACAAAGGCAGGCAGGTGGCTCAAAGACAATGCCTACAAATATGGATTCATCATTCGGTACTTAGAAGGTAAAGAAAACGAAACAGGTTATACATACGAGCCATGGCACTTGCGCTACGTAGGAGTTGATCTTGCAACTGAACTATATAGCTCAAACCAAACAATGGAAGATTACTTCAACGTTAAATAGTAGTGTTCACCATATCTTGGCTGCTCGCTTAAACCTCCAACTAAAAGATGGTTCTTGTATTGCTTGATCCAAGACCACGTCGCCGCTTGTTTTAGATGCTACCTGAACGTTACCTACAACTTGTCCTTGTGTGGCTGAAGCCTTTAGTTCGTTGAGCTTCACCGTTGCCTGGTACTTAGTTCCGGCCCATCCATAGGCATTTAAATCATTGGTCGCCAGGACAGATACTCTTCCTTGCCATGGTACATCGTAGAAACCGAGCTTCTGGTCCTTTTGAATAACCCTAGATTGTATGTAATTATTTTCTAGCGATTTTAAAAGAGGCAGGGAATCAGCCATAGCTTTAGGTTTATCTGGCGCACCGAGAATAGCTGCTATAAGAGTTTTGGTAGTACCATCTGGCATAGTTCTTGTGGCTGATACCAAATAACAGCCGCCTGCCTGGTCAGTTGTTCCGGTCTTAATACCATTAATGCCGTCTCTACCTAGCAAGTAGTTGGTAGAAAAAATTTCACCCTGTACTGGAATAACTGCTTTTTTTAGACCTACTATTTCAGACAGTACCGGATCATTCTTAGCAGCTTGCCCAAGTAGTACTAAATCACTCGCTGTACTTTTAGTAGTTGGTAGGAATCCACTTGGATCAGTAATAGTCGTATTTTTCATGCCCAGAGATAAGGCAAGTGTATTAGCATATTCGTTGTATTGTCGTACGGACCCAAAAGCCCATGTAGATAGTGTTTCGGCCATGTTGTTGGCAGATGGTAGCATTAACGCTTCGAGTGCTTGCCTCTCAGTGATAACTTGGCCAGCTGCAACCTTAACTACTGAACCATCTTGTGACACGTATTTGTCATATATATTAACGTCAGCAATAGTCAAAGTTATGGTTGGACCTTGTTCATTAGCTCCAAGTGGTTTTTTACGTAGTACTGCGAGGGCCGTAAGGGCCTTGGCTGTACTTGCAATTGGCCTAGGGGTTGTATCGCTGCTAGAGTTCAACAGCCCACTATCCAAAGATCCAACTGCAGATTGACCATAATTTGGCCAAGCTATATTCATATTTCCACTAATGTAGGAAGGGGAAGAGGGGAGTGCCTTAATAATCGGCAATGGCATAAAGAATCGCGTCGTAATTAGTCCAACGTACGCCAGGATTAAGAATAAAAGCCCTACAATAACGACGCGCTTACTAGATCGAAACTTAATTCTTCGCTTGCCTTGCTTATGTTGTCTGTGGTCAATAATATGCATATGCGCTTAATACTACTATACCAAAAGGTTAGAGCATTGTCAGAAGCTTGATTTTAAGCTAAAATTGTTCTGTTACATGTACCAAGTGTAATTGAATAACGTTAGGGCGTGGCCAAGTGGTAAGGCACCAGTTTTTGGTACTGGCATTCGGGGGTTCGAATCCCTCCGCCCTAGCCAAGCTATTCACGCATCATCACTGAATATAATCAACAGACTTCTTATCTTAAATGCGCTTATGGTATATTTATTATATGAGTAAGAATACACCGACAAGAAATAATATAATAAACCGTCAATTAACAGTAGCTGTTGTAATAGTACTAATAGCCTTACAATTCGGTCTTTTGCTTAAAATTAACAATGATAACAAAGCTATTTTAAAAAATCAGTCGATTCAAGGCCTACGACTTTTAAATTTAGATACTAACTATCCTGATTTAGATAGCCCAATTAATTAAAAAGGCACTGGGTTCTGGTCCCAGGATCGGGGGTTCGAATCCCTCCGCCCTAGCCATGATAATAATCTACTTCAGAACTATTTTTTATACACGTCCTTGCGATGTTTGATACTCACAACTTCAAGTGTTTCATCATGAACATCAAATACAATCCGGTAATGTCCAATCCTAAAACGGAATGTCCCAATACTAGAATTAATTAACTGTCGAGCAAATAGTAAAGGATCGTCCTGCTTCAGAAAATAATCTAGTTTCTTAGCAATTCGCTGTTTAGTAACCCCATCCAATTTATCTATATCTTTTCTGGCGCTCCGTGCAACTACCAGGCGATATTTGTTCATTACAGAACATCCCCAAAAACCTCGTCAAAAGTATAAGTTTCACCACGCTTAATTTCTTCACGGGCTGAGGCAATAGACTTAATATAATCGGTATCTTGAAGCAATAGTAGGTCCTCAAGGATTTCATCATCAATAATAACTTTACCAGTTAACTTACCGCGACTTTTTATAAATAAGATGTCTTCTCTGCCGAGTCCCTTAATAGTAGCAGATAGATTATTGCGTAGATCGGTGGTATCGATTGTTTTAGTGCTCATTGTGATTGTCCCTTCTAGGTTACACTGTTATTGTACACTGTGTTGTACATTTAAGTCAATAGTACGAACCCCTCATACTTAATCAGTCGATTCAAGGCCTGCGCCTTTTAAATTTAGATACTAACGATCCTAATTTAGATAGCCCAATTAATTGAAAAGGCACTGGGTTCTGGTCCCAGGATCGGGGGTTCGAATCCCTCCGCCCTAGCCATGATGTATTTGTTACTGATATAATAAAATACATAGAACTTAACAAACAAAAATGACAGAAGTAAATACAACTATCCACAACATCGAATCGAATAACATATCAGTACCGGCTATAAAAGATGTTTATGAAATCATGCGTAGGTTTAAATACCATGAACTCGGTTTATGGAAACCCCATCACGACTCCACATCCCGCTCTGTAGATTCAGAACACATCTTTACTGGAAATTTAGCTAACGATGCGACTAAACTACAAGAAGGACTCGACACATTGCAAGCGGCAGAGGGACACTTTGATAGAACAAAGTTTTCTTGGCTACCAAAAACTGAGCATGTCATCAACCATGCTGTCTCAACTGCTGAGCATATACGACGACGACTATCGTCCGACTCATATGCTATGTCAGATAGCTTACCTCAAGAGAGAGTAGTCGATACAGAAGACCCGCAGAGGAGGAAGCGCTTTTTACACCGAACTCGTGCTGGGCTCGTTACCAAGCTGAGTGGTAAACATGAGTCAGTTGCCGATTCAATACTTCGTCAGGCTGAGGGCGGTGATTATCACGAACTGACTCCACTCGAAAGCGAGCGTGAATACCATGATATTACGCCTGATGATATACAACAATTAGCCCAAGAAGAACCGGGCAATTTTATTATACTTTCTGCCGACATATTGAGCCCGATACGTAATGAACACATGCCCTTATCCGACGAAACACTCTCACGTTTAGTAGATTTAATTAACGGGCGCTCGGAAGAAATAGGTCCTTTTAAGACAACGTTACTACTTAACTGTTGGCGTTTGGCTCAACAAAATAGTAGCGCTGAAGTTGCAACTACCATTCAATCTTTGTTGGACGAACAATCTGCGTTGAGACATTTTATGGATGCATACGAACCTCGGGAACCAACCGGATCAAGTCGAGAAACTATGAAGCAGAATGTCGCTTACATCATGGATGAGTTTGTAGATAGAGGCGGTGATCCACATGAACTAATTGAAAGCGAATCCCATAAACCGAAAGTTCGTATGCGACTCGCTCCAGAAACACTGCAACGCATAGCTATGCGTGACGGGGGCTATATTAGATCAGGAGATGAAGGAAGTGCTCTACTAAAAAGCGGTCGAGGTGGGGAAGGTAATTACGCTTATATACGTAGGCTGGTAGAAAAAGAATTGTATGGTGATGCAGCGATTGACGAAGTTATAGCAGAGCCAATAGTTTACGGATACTACGCGGACGAAAAAGCTGAACAAACAATTGCCATGCAATCCATGGTACGCGTATACGGTTCTATCGAGCTTGTATTTAAGGATGATATAACCGCAGACAAACGAGTAATCTATGGTGATAGCATGAACGCCATCGCAGCTAAGGCAGGAGGTGAAGCAGTTACACCCGAACTAGTAGAAAAGATACTAGGTCAGCGTGTGATCACTGAAGAAGATGCTACTGCCATGTCACAAGTAATATCAAAGCTTCATGGTAGTGAGGAAAACACCGAATTCAACCCCTCTGCTAATCCATATGTAGAATGTTTACTGAGGGGTAGGCTTGGTCTAGGAGACTGTGAGGAAATACGTGTACCAGCTAAAATATATGACGGTAATCCCAGTCTAATGTCAGCTATCCAAGAGAAATATGGCGTAGCTGTCACTAGGATAGAATAGTATGACACACGAAAGCGGAACCGACTCTTTATCAGTCACCATGCTTACGTCCTATTGATATATTAAAGTTATACATAAGCAATAGGTTAATACGATTAGATAGGTAAAGATACTGTGTCAAATGAAACAATACCCTTTATACAATGGCCATGATCCGAAACCTCGTATGAGATTACCGGTAGTGCATATCGATTTAGCAATCAATACTACTTTATTTAATATATTTTTTTAAACAAGAAACAAAAAAAGTGATATGGATTAAAAATCTAGACTATTAAAATTTGATTTATCTAAATCAATAAACGGTTGCCAGATACCGGATGCTTTTTTATGTGTAAGATTAGAAAGTTTCCATAAGAACAATAAGGCAAAGCTAATTGCTGTTGCTAAAAGTGAGGCGATACAATTTGTCGCAAGACTGTTAGGCGGTAGTTTTAGTAAGAAAATAAATCCTATCGCTACTGAATATAGCAATAACATCACAAGCCATTCACTCGTATAGACTTTATTTCTTAACTGTAGTGCAATTCTTGCTCGGTTTTGATTATTTTCAGAGAGATGAATTAATATATTATATAGAAATTTATCTTTATTATTTTTGCGACAATAGTTAATCAGTTCAAAATAGTCATCATCGGATTTTTTCGAATCCTTGCTGTTTATTTTTTTATTAAGATATATCTTTGAAAGTCTTATAACTTCTTTTCTGTGCGGGTCATTATTTTCTTCAAGTTCAAGATCTATCTTATAAAATACTGACGCTTCTAGACTGATTAAGTAAGCTAATTCTTCAATACGATTTTTATGAGAAATTAACAATGGGTTTAGATAAAACCCTAGCAAGATAATACTTGCAGAAAATAAACCAATATATGATATTAATAGATTAATTTTGGGTGTATAAGTAATTATTATCAAAAAGAAAACGAATAGGATTGGGATGTATAAGCTTAATCTTATTTTAGATAATAAACGCATATAAAATCAGTATACATCAAAAAAATTCAATATAGTTCGTTTTATAGTCATCCCTAATCCCTGTGTAGTTATTAATAGAATGTAATACGTCCTTCGTTTCCAACTGTTTGAATTTAAATTTATTACTTTGATGTTCTATTGCAATTACGTGATGAGGGAATACAATATGCATAAACACTTAATAGAGGTCTCCCATGGATGACGATAAATCGAATAACCAAAACCAAAATGATCAGATGCCTACAAGTTCAACTGAACAGCCGCAGCATGTAGGACCAGAGCATGCTGAGATAAAAGCGAGCAAGAGCTCTTTTGTAAAAAATAAAAAAGTTTTTATTGGTATTGCTTTAGCACTAGTGATTATAGGAGTAAGTACTTTCTTTAATCGTAACCCTGCAAAGTCGGATGCTAAGCCGTTAGTAAAATACATTCTTAGTATTGGTGGACGTGAAATATGTAGTGAAGGCAATAACGCTAAGGGTTTTCTAAATGCTGCGAGTGGGCCGTGGTTTACAGGATACTATTATATGCCTCAACGTAAAAATATTGCTAATGAACTAAAAGAACGACTTAGAAAACAATCGATAGATATAATTTCAACACAAGATTTTAAGGCAAAACTAGGTGCAGATGGTCATGGCTTTCAGCTAAGACCAACTGATTCCGAGAATAAGAAACTAAATGAATATTACATTTACAAGTCTGACAAAGAGTATGTAGAGGTTAACCTAATAAACGACGGGGCACCATTCTTGCGCTGTGCTTACGGCACTAGAAGCTATGAGCCTAAAGCAGGGGATGGCTACACAGTTATCGAGTTATACTGGACTAAGTGGGGTAAATAACCTAAGCACTACTAACCTTATTAACGGATTTATTACATCGCCAACTATTAGTTCCAGGCCTAGATCTAGAACTTACCATGCATCAATATGACTCTTGTAAAGTTTTCAATGTTGGATATGACACCCTAGACATAAGTCTTTATCGGCAGCAATGCGACTGTATCTAGTAACTCCCTTTATGTTAAAGTTAAACATAAGCAATAGGTTAATACGATAAGTAAGGTAAAGATACTGTGTCAAATGAAACAATGACCATTATACCAAATGATGAAGAGCAAAGATCCTTGCGAGGAAGCGGGCTAATACTAGCGGCCGCAACAGATGATTCAGATTTTACAAAGACTAAAGAGGGTTACGCAGCACGTCTAGAGGGCATACTTGATACCCCACTTACACCTGAAAATTTCAGCACCTATGCAGATGATGCCTATAATCAAGTAGTTAGTCTAGTCGGAGACATGGTATCCAAGTCGCCCTACCGAGATTTACCTTTACCAAGTCGTTTAATTGAAGACTATGCAGGCGATTCTTACGGAATAGACATCGGCAAAGTCTTAGATACACTTATAAGTAAGGTAGATGAAACTAGTGATATTAAAAAATTCGTTGCAAATACAGGAAGAGACAATAGTTTATATGTACCACCTCAGGTGATGTCACCTGGAATAGAATCTGGTAAGGGTGAGTTTACAGAAGCAGGAGTCTCACAAAAACTAGAATCTATCCTTTTCCTATTGAAAGAAATTCATGGTATTGATCTTCAAGATAGAGAACAAATAGTTGTTACTCGCGGTACTGCAGATAAGAATATGATGCGTAATGAACCCTACTACTCAATACAGATTCCGGGGCTCAATAGAACGATATTAGTCTGCAATGAAAAAGATAATATAACATATATTTTAGATTCTGAAATGCTGGCTGAATCGATGCCTGATTTAAATTTAGAAATTACTGATTTAGATAAAGGTGCCATTGATCAACTAATTAAAGATAATCCGAGCCTTGGAGCAAGGATTATACATAATGTTAAATATATAACTAAAATTGAAGAATCTTTAGATGAAATTGCTAGCTTCGATGAAGCTGCGATAGATGCAAACGATAGAATTCAAGAAGTCTCTATACTAAAAAAAGTCGAAATAGCTCCTGATGACTATCTTAGTATGAAAGGTATATATAAAGAAATGGGAATAGGTCACGCAACTTTAAAAGATATTATCAGTGATATCGGAGATGATCTTGGGGATGTTTTGGATAAAAAATTTGGTACAAATGTTACACCTGGTTATTCACCGGAGCAAATTGAAAAGATACGTGTTAGAGCAGAAACACGTGGGTATTTTACTGAGGCCCCTAAAGGCTATCTTACTTATACTGGTATTCAAGAAGAATACGGACTAGCATGGGATACAATTAGAAATAGAATCGGTAATCTGGGCGATGATTTAGGGAAACCTTTGAATGCAAAAAATAAAAGGGGTGGAGTTAGCAAATGGTTCTCACCGGAGCAAATTGAAAAGATACTCGTTAAAGCAAAAAAACCTAAACCAACAGAATAACCACCTGGGGAGCTTTAATACTGGAATTCGGGGGTTTGAATTCCTCCTTAGCTATAAGCTCGTCGGTAATATGCGCTTATTTTAATTAACATTCAGAAATAACGTTTAAGAACTTAACTGCTATATAATGATAAGTAAGTATGCAAAACAATTATCTACCAAAACCTGAACTACAGAGTAAGGACCTTAAGGTAGCTTTTTACAAGATAAAGAAGTTCTGGCTTATATTAATAATATTCGCATTACTGGCTCTAGTTATATTCTTCGCATTTGTTAGACGAGATACGAAACAGTCAAATAGTTCTAATGTAAATTCATCTATTCCATCAAAGCAAAGTTCTAAGAATAAGGATTATATCAGACTGATCGCTACTGGCGACACAATTGCACACGATGCACTCAATGCACAGGCAAAAAATTCAGATGGCTCATATGACTATTATCAGTTTATAAAACCTATGCAGCCATACTTCGATACTTCTGATGTGAACTTTTGTAACCAGGCTGTACCAGGTGGCGGAACTAAGTTTGGCATTAGTGGCTATCCAGTGTTTAATTCACCACTTGAAGTTGCGCGTGATCTTAATAATCTTGGCTGTAACGTTATTAACACCGGAACTAACCATACGTTCGATCGTGGCCAAGATGTTATAGACGCAGAGCTTAATTATTGGGACACACTTCCAGGAATGTTAGCCGTAGCAGGAGCTAATCGTAATCAGAAAGAACAAGATACGATTAGATACTTTAGTATCAATGGAGTTAAGTTTGCCTTTCTATCCTATTCAACATATAGCAATATAACTCCACCTAATACATATGGTCTCAATATGTACGAAGCGGGGAAAGCTGAGTCACAAGTAAAAGATGCACGACAGAATTCAGATATTGTGATCGTAAGTATGCGTTGGGGGACAGAGTACTCGCAAGATATAAATGCAGAGCAAGAGAGAATTAGTCAAAAACTTAGCGACTGGGGATCGGACATTATTATCGGTCATGGACCTCACGTGTTAGAGCCAGTAAAGATACTAGAGTCTCGAGACGGACGCAAAACTTTATGCTGGTATTCATTAGGTAATTTTCTTAATGCCCAAGTCCCACCAGAGTCCCTAATTAATGGGCTTGCAATAATGGATATAGATATTGCCACCAAGAAAGTAAAGCAACCGTCCTTCATGCCAATATATATGCACTACGAATGGACCGCCGAACAAAAAGCTAATGAAGATCTACTTAAACGTAAAAACTTTACTCTAGTCCCACTGGATCAATCAAAGGACCTACTAAGCCGATCCCAAAACAACACCACAATAGAAGCACAGACAAGAAGAATTACTAATACTTTAAATACGTATACTCCCGTTTCTATTCTTTCCTCAAAAGATGCCGTAAAAAAGTAGCCCTTAATAATATTCTAAGAGACTATTTCGGTTGATATATTACTGGTTTTCCATCACCGTCATAGGATGAAAACTTAACGGAGCCATCACTTTGGATATTTACACCATAAATCTCTACGTCTGATGCTTGAACAGTGGTGCCGTGCGTTTCACTAATCATTTTAGCAATGTTTTTAGAACCAGCGATTTCACCACCTGTTGTGCAAGCCTGTAAAATGACTTGAAAATTAGGGCCAAGATGGCGCTTAAAATCATTAGACTCGGTTTTTTCAATCTTTTGAGCCTTTTCCATTGCTTCAAGGTATCCACTTATATTTATTCGCTCGTCGTTAACGCCCATAACCATAGTCTCGGAATTGCCATGGGCATGAATGATAAATCTGCTGACATCAGGTTCGCGGCCCAAGGACCTTTCACGTTGACCAACAGTTACTGCGACACGAGCAGTTTCAGTACCGGAATTTGCTTCAAAATAAAATACTCCGTCACCAACTTCATCTTCAAATTTTGGCAGTCTTCCAGCAAATGAATTCCAGTCTGCTCGGGCTTCAACGACAACTGACTGTACTTTTTCTCCAGACTTCCATCGCTCCAGTTGATTTCCTAGGTCTTCGGTTTTGTGTCGTGAAAAATTATAAATACCGAACTCTTGAATTATTTCAGCAGTATTCTCCGGGCCCAAAACGTCAAAACTCTTTTCAATTGCTTCAACCTGCGTCATAAATGCTTTTGTCTGATCCATAATAATAAACCTTAACTCAGGACCTTTTTCAGTTGGATATATGGATCCGGATTGTGAATAAAAATACTTTCCTACGGCGTCGTATGTAGACCATGACTTAAAGATGTCTTTCATTAATTCTTCAGAAAGGCCAGTATCCCTTAATCGTTTTTCAAGAAACGGAAAATCTGCTAATTGTAGCTCGGGCAATGAATCGGCTGTAAGCGGATATTCCACAGCGCTGAATCGCTCAGTAAAGAATGTATCTATTTGTTTAGATGTCAGCGTATCGAGAATTTTTAAGCTGATTTGTTCTGGAGTGAGATCAGCATTAGAAATACTTTTTAAGATACTCCCGCGATCTCTAACACTTAGCATATCAAGGAGCTCGCGCGGCTGTAGTGATACATCTGCACCTATTTGCTCAAGTGCAGCAACGAATGTATTTATTTGTTCAGCCGAACCCCCTAGAGCCACATGCATTATGAGTTCATTATCAAGCAGGTCGTGACTTCTTAAAGAGGCTAATGCCTCACTTGCAGCTTCTGGATTAAAACCCGAAAACAATTTCCTCTCTTCGAAGTCTTTTACAAGAGCTTGAACAATAAGTTGAGCATCTTCTGGACTAGTTGTCATATACTGTTCAAATTGCTTCAATTCTTCTATATTTACTTTTCCCATTTCCTTTGAGCGGCCATGCTCATCTTTTTCTCGAGCACTAAATATATCTTTTGCTTCCCACGACTTAATACCAAACAACTTCATTGCAGCAGCTATCTCTAATGGATGGTCGGTTGTTTTGCACAGATAAAGCATACTTTCAGAGTAACCAGTAGCCTCAATAACCTGATACATCATATCGAGTGCAGCATGCTGCTCCTGAGCGGGTAGATCTGAAATCTTTTTGATCTCCTGCAGTGCCACAATATAACTATCCGCTGGAATCGCGCTTAGTTGCATGTCTGAGTCAGGAAGACTCATAACAGCAAGTAAATCTATAAGGTTTTCATCCAATACCATGCTCTGCTGATCTATCGTAAAAGGTTTGTCGGTGATTTCAAAGCCATAGTCAATTGTCTTTCCGGTCGCACACGAAAGGAGTATTGTTGCGTTATGAATATTCTTTCCAAGTGTATGGTGACTGGTGTCCACATACATATTTTGGGATTCCTGACAGGCAGCCAAAAGTTCATTTCCAAGTCCTGCGCGAACTACGTCACGAAATACTTTTCTGTCTGGAATAGGGTTGTCTTTTTCTTTGACATCTCTCAGGATAATGACCGATTCCAAAAGATCTGTTGCACCCTGCGAATCTCCTGCTTCACGTAGAGCAGCAGCCTTTTCGATAGCTAGAGCATAGGCAGTCTCATACACAGATTCTTTTTCTTGTGCCTGACGCTGATCTCTTTGTGATTCAGTTTCCGATTCGGGCTGCACAAAACTAGACCCTTCTGCTTCTAGTTTTGCATGTGCCTGACCGAGTAATGCGGCGGAACCTGTCAACAAATGGCTCACACGTTCTTTTCCAGCGTGAGCTGCCTCAATTGCCTCCGCTTGTAGCGGGCTTGAATCATGTGCAGAATCAGTTATATTCGTGTCAAAATCCGTTTCAGAATATTCATGACCACTTGCAGTCGTTTTCGTAGTCTCCTCAAACATATCAACATGAGATAGACGCAAGGATAGCTCGTCTAACTCTTTAGCAATATGGGGTGGAACATGCTCAAGATGCTGCTGCAAGAGTTCATCAACAGGACGTGCATCAATAGTGGGGGTTGCTTCACTCATTATGCTTGAGTTTATAGAGCTTTCTCTCTTATGACAATAGTAAATACACCAAAAGGAATAGACACTGTTATCATATTATATTTTTATAATAGCTGAGCTGAACTCACATGATAGACTCTCACACATTATTAATATAGATAGTTTTCGGTAAAAGTGTAATATAACTCTTTCCAGCACCAGAAGGTACACATATAGCGACCGTAAGTCCAGCCCGAGCCTCTTGGTTATTCATAATTATTATATTCTAGTAATTTTTTTGTTTATTTAAAGGTATTAATGTGCCGCTCATATAATAACCCTCGCGTGATACACTCAACTTATGAGAATTACATTTCCAGTAGAGTCAAAAACCTACACAGAGTATTGCATGTACTGCCATTCTTCTGACACATTACGAGCAGTCAGAGGGAAAGATGGACTGCAGTATGAATGTTCAAAGTGCAATAAGACTGCATCTCGCGCGATCATAATGGATCCAGATCTTAAGTGGAGCATCGACAGCGACAAAGAGTACGTACATGAGTCTGTTGGTGTCTTTATTTTTAATGATCAGAAAGAATTCCTGATGTTTAAATTAAACAAGTATCCTTTTGGTGCCACAATTCCAGCTGGTCATGTTGATAGAGATGAAGATCCAGAAAAAGCAATTCTTAGAGAAGTCGCAGAAGAGGTTCAGCTTCCAATTAAGAAGCTTACTCCTGTAGCAACCGTATCAATAGATAAAGACGGATGCAGAAGAGGTTCGGACCGTCATAATTGGACTATATACTGTGCAGTTGTCGCCAGCACGCAAAAACCGATCGTCGATAAGAAAGAAGGTTCATCGCCCGAGTGGATATCACTTGAAGACGCACGGAAAAGAACAAATTGTTTTGCTATAGACTATATTTTAGAGAATTACTTCAATGAGATCATATCCTATTCAAGTAACAAGATGCTTCCATCTAGTGATTAACCTCTAACGACAAATACAAGTTTAACCTTATCGCAGAGATACTATAAGATCTTGTTGTCTTAAACTCTTTTTGTACTACAATACGAGTATGAAAAGAAAAGTGGGCATAGCAATCATAATGCTAATTAGCATTGGTGTTATATGGGCGCCAAAAGCATTTGCCGACATACCTCCTCCAGAGTGCATCTCTAATAGATCATCTCAAGAGTGTTATAACGTAATCAATAAAGATAAAGTAATTAATAATATATGCATTCCTTCTTCAGGTTGCTTAGAGCAATACGGCGTATTAAAACAGTCTTGGTTCTACGTCAATCTGTTACTGACACTTATTATCGAATTAATTATCGTATTGTTCTTAATAAGGCCAATAACAAGACGTAAAGTAATGACCGTTATTCTAGTCAACGTCGCAAGCTATGTGCCGTTTATCATTCTTTTGACTATTATCGTTAAATATCTCGATCCAAAAGGTATTCGCGACATCTACTGGCCAATCGTAGCTATCGGAGAAGTAGGGGTAATTATCTTCGAAGCATTGATATTCAAGAAAGTACTAAAGCTAAATACTAAAAAAGCTTTCGCTGTATCAATTATTGCGAATACTATGAGTGCCGTCGTTGGCTATTTCATTAGCGTCGTTCTATTACGTTAAGTGAACTATGGATAGCAACCAATCTCTATGAAGTCAGTACATAGCAGAAAGATACTCATGGTCCTTGGAGGAGCTGCAGTCCTTGTGGGATTACTAATTGCAATGTTCTATGTTGTCAGAGGGAACAACGTAGATAATGTAGATGCCCGTATGGCTCAGCTTATAGCATCGTCGGGATCCGTTACAGACAAGCGAAGTCTTTCAGATCAGGTGCATAAAATTGGTCACGAGATTGGGGAATCAGACAATAGTGGTTCGCTAGATTCAGCGCTAGTAAAATGTGGGGATCCAGATTTTATTAAAGGTGGCTGCTTACACGGCGTTGTCATGGGGCTTGAGCACCATTACACCAAAGAACAACTAGCTAAAAAATGTACAGAAAAAGATTTGTCAGACTGGAGGTTTAATCAAAACTGCGCACATGCAATTGGCCATATTCTATTTACTGAGCAAGATCAGCTAAATTCGTACCTCGCATCATGCGATAGTCTTTTTCCAGTTGATTTGCGTAATGCTTGTTACAGCGGAGTATTTATGGAATATATGTTATCTTCTCACAGTATTGCAATGGGAGAGCCTAAAACAATCTTGAGAATACCGGACTGCAAAAAAGTTCCAGAAAGCTACACTATGGTCTGTGCAGGATCAATTGGAAGCTACACGCAATATTACCCAAATGATTCACTTGAAAAAACAGTTAGTCTCTGTCAAGAATTGCAAACGCAAGAACAACAGCAATACTGCTTTGACTCAGCCCGAGATCGGCTAAGATTGGCTTCTCAGGAGACGCAGTCAGCATTCTGCCGACTAATAATCTGTCAGTAATCTAGATTAGTATACTGGCGCTTTTTTATCCTCAGGTGTGTCAATATATTAGAATTATGGAGCCTAAGTATATGCTCATGGTTACGTCATAGGTAAGCCTATTGGTATACTAACCAATATAAATATTAAATAGCATGAATATACGGAGTTTTATAGTGAACAATGGACAACAACAGCAGCAACAACCAATTAAAACAGAACAGCCAACGGCTGCTCCGAATACGCCAGTAACTGGGAAGCAGAACCCAGTTGTTTGGTTTCCATTCTATAGAAGGTGGTTATACTTTGCACTTATTGCGCTATTTGTACCCTTTGGACTCTTTTTTTGCTGGTACCTGGTATTTTCAGGAAATATTTATTATAAAAAAGCAGGAGTGTATACGCCACGCGATAAGAACGGGACGATAATCATTTTGACTGGTCTTACATTGCTAGTTATTACAGGTTTTATTAGACTCAAATAAATAAAATATACCAAAGTATTCATCCTAAAAGCTTGATTACAAAAAACATTTAGATTATTACGTAAAGCTGCACCCGTTTTTTGTTATTAATACGCTTGTGCTTTAGGTGTTTAGCGTCCATAGTATAGTGAAGCGAGGAAAAGCATTGTATTACATTGACAGAACAGATTTGGGCAAAAAGATGGCCCTAAGAATTGGTGCACTTGGGAGCGTTCAGCCTATAATTATTTGTCTTAATGAATCCGCATTAAGCACAGCGATTGCTCTTGCAAGTGAGCTTCGAGGATGGATCTTTCCATTGATATCGGAAAACATCCAGTTAGCTTCAGATGATAGAATAATTGGAGTCATAGATTCTGAGGGTCAATACACAGTTAATCCTCAGTTATCTTCATTTGAGCTGGAAGACATAATGTCAGAATATCACGGTATGGTTGATGATAAAAAAAGAGAAGCATTTAGTAAGATAAACAGGTTGGATAACTCTTACGCTAAAATAAATCCAGATATACTTAATGGTAGGCTTGTTATTTTGTGTGGGGATATAATTAGAAATCAACTTCAAATTGGTGCGGCTAGAACATTATTGAAGCCTCACACACCAATTGATGTCATAGGTATTGCCGGAAACATCGACGTTAATGCAGCCGATTATTTGAGACTTACTGCCAACAAGACTGAGATGTTCGACGTTATGACTTCAATGTTTGAGGATGACCATTATTTTGAAAAAAATGACGGTTATTCGACTGAGCAGAAGCATAATATAGCCGTTAATATTTCGCAGTTCTGGAAACCAGCTTTAAATAAATAATAGATAAAATAAGGAGATTAAATTGCAACCGACACAGAATCCACCAACAACAGGAGCCCCAGGAGTAGCCACTCCACCGATAGTAACCCGGCCCGGTAGTGCAGGTCAAAAAACATACCAGAGTGGCCTTACTGCAGAAGAGCTTGCAAAAAGTAAAAATATTTTAGATACAATTACAGCATCGTATAAGAAAAGAATTGTCGGTCAAGAAAACCTAAAGGTCTCCCTACTTGTTGGCTTACTGACAAGTGGCCATGTTCTTATCGAAAGTGTACCTGGACTGGCTAAGACAACTGCAGCGGCAACTTTAGCAGCAGTTGTACAGGGAAGTTTCCATAGAATACAGTGTACGCCCGACCTATTACCAAGCGATATCATTGGAACTCAAATATACGACTACACTAATTCAACTTTTAAAACTCAGTTAGGGCCAGTGCATGCCAATTTCGTATTACTAGATGAGATAAACCGTTCTAGTGCAAAAACACAGAGTGCTATGCTCGAAGCTATGCAGGAGAGGCAAACAACAATTGGCGGGACTAAACATCCGCTTCCAACACCTTTCTTAGTATTAGCTACACAAAATCCAATTGAAGAAGAGGGGACATATATACTTCCAGAAGCGCAAATGGATAGGTTTCTACTTAAAGAAATCATAGATTATCCTAATGCAGCCGAAGAACTAGAAATATTAAATAGATTTGAGTCCGGTATGCTAACCCAAGAATCTCTTGAAAAACTCACTGAAGTAACCCTTGATGACGTGAAATACATGCAGCAGTGTACCGAGAAGGTATACCTGGATGAATCTATTAAAAAATATATTGTTGCAGTTGTAGGGGCGACACGTGAACCAGGAAAGTATATCAGTGCTGATCAGGCCAAATATGTTCAGTTCGGATCAAGCCCACGTGCTAGCTTAGCCTTCATGCAAGTATCTAGAGCCCTGGCTTTTCTAAATAACAGAGGCTACGTTATACCAGAAGATGTTAAGGCTTTAAGATATAGTGTTCTGCGACATAGAATCAAACTAAACTTTGAGGCAGTTGCCGATCAGATACACCCAGAAACAATTATTGACGCCATATTCAGTGCGATTCAAACCCCATAAGGAACACCTTGGCCAGTCTATTAAAAAAAGTAAAAAGTAAAATGACAATCTACGCTCATCAAAAAGTAAGGGGCTTATTAGAGGGCGAGTACGGTTCTGTTTTTAAAGGCCGTAGTATGGATTTTGATGACTTACGTGAATATATCTTAGGAGATGACGTTAAAGATATAGACTGGAAAGCAACTGCTCGTAGTGGACAGACCTTAATTAGACGTTATGTTGCTATTCGAAAACATAATATATTACTCGTAGTAAACACCGGGAGAGCAATGAAAGCTGTCTCCCCGTCGCTAGAAGATAAGATGGATATTTCTGTCATGGTAGCTGGTGTAATGGGCTACTTAGCGCAAAAGCACAGCGATCTAGTTGCTTTGGTTGCTGGCGATCAAGATGGAGTCCACTATATGCCATTGACTGAGCGTAATGTGCAGCTAGAACAAATGCTTCAGTACATAAATAACCGGGCTAAGCATGATGGGCCAAAAAGCAATACGCCAAGAGTTTTTGAATATATTGCCCGAAATATTAGGCGTAAAATGATTATTATAGTGATTGGTGATACAGAGCTAATTGACGATGAGCAAATTACTTTGCTAAAAAGACTAAGAGCACAACACGAAATACTTTATGTAAGCATTGAGGATCTATCACCAACTGAGCAATCCCATTTAGATTCAGATATATATGATATCCAGGAACCAGTTATTCTGACGCATTTTATACGATCTAATAAATCGTTAGCAAAGGAGCTAGATGAGGCCTATAAGAACCGCAAACTTAGCAACGAAAAAAGTCTTCAAAGAATTGGGATTAATAGCATAGTAATTTCTAGTGAAAAAGAAGTTATTACAGGACTTTTTAAACTTCTAGAGAAACAACGCCATGCAAAAAAATGATCAACTATCACCATCGGTTCAATATAATATAATCTGGTTTATTATTGGTGCCGTATTACTTTTACTTGTAATTGTCATATACCTGTACATATTCTGGGCTACTAGAAAAAAGAAGATTCATACATTAGCCGCGCTTCCGGTAATTACTCAAGTCCATGTTTCAATTGATGCGCTTCGTGAAAAGTACCTTAAAATTATTACTACAATTGAATTCCAATATCAAAATAAGGAAATAGACTTGCGACAATTACATTTACTCTTAAGCATAACTGTTCGTTTATTTGTTTACGAAGTAAAGGGTGTATCCGCCCACAAGCTTACTCTTACTGAAATTAAGAATACTGATCTTGTTAAGCTTTACGACGTAATAGTTAAGTATTATCCATTAGAGTTCGATTCACTACAGAATGGCGATGCCAATAGCTCTGTTGCGCTAGCTAAAGGAATGGTACAACAATGGTCTTAAGATCTCCATGGATGCTAATAGTCTGGTTCTTTATATTCTTACTGTATTTTAGATACTATAAAAAACGCAAGAAAAGTACTGGCAGTAAAAAACCTGTTGCTAATAGTAAATACATGACAGAACTTGAATCCTATAAAAAAGCGCTTAAAAAGTACACTCTATTAATAAGATTAATAGCTTTGTTTCTAGCATTTATATTTTTATTAATAATTATTTTAAGTATAAGACCAGCAGCTAAAACAATTGAAAGACCGGATCTAACTAATCGCGATATCATGCTGTGCCTAGATGTTTCAGGCTCAATGAGAGATACCGATGCTAAGGTCGTTGAGAATTTTGCGGAACTAGCAAAAGGTTTTAAGGGTGAACGTATTGGAATGGTAATATTTGATAGTTCGGCAGTAACACTTTTCCCGCTAACTGATGACTATGACTATGTTATTGATATACTAAATAAAACTAAAGCTACTTTTAATAGTAAAAGTTATAGTAGCTCCAATTATGATCTATACACTGGTACTACTGAAGGAAGAGGCTCATCTTTGATCGGAGATGGACTTGCATCATGCGTTCTACGTTTCGATAAATTGGGCACAAAGCGATCACGTTCAGTAATTCTAGCTACAGATAATTACACAAATGGCGCTCAGATTGTAGACTTAAAGCAGGCCGGTGCACTAGCAAAAAAGAATGATGTGCGTGTTTACGGATTAAATCCATCAGACAACAACAGCGAATATTATAAAGATAAAAATTCAATTGAATTCCGAGAAGTAGTTCTTGGCACGAATGGCGACTATTATAAATTTGAAAGTCCAGGCTCAATACCAGGAATTATTAGTAAAATATCTAAGCAGGAAGCAACACGGTTTAAAGGCAGTCCGGTATTAGTAATCTCCGATCGACCCCAGTTAATTATCTTAATTATTGTTCTTAGCACTGTTATTCTGCTATTCATAGTATGGAGGCTAGGCATATGATACTTAAACCAATACTAAATCCAATTATATTACTTGTACTATTTACTTTAATTGGCACAGGTATGACCTTAATCACTCTACGTCAACCAAAAATAAATAGAAATAAGTGGTTAATAAGATGTGCAATGGTGTTCATTCTAATGATACTTTGCTTTAGGCCATCCTTGGCTGGAGGCCTAAGTCAGGGAGGTATCACAAATCTAGACGTAACATACCTAGTAGACACTACAAGTTCCATGGCTGCAGAAGATTTTGACGGAAATAAGACTCGTTTAAGTGGCGTAGTTAAAGATATAGAAAACATAACTGAGAATCTTGTAGGTGCAAGATTCTCAGTTATTTATTTCACTTCAAAGGGCTACTTAGCTTTACCATATACTACAGATACTAATGCCGTTAGTAGTCAGGCAAGAACACTTAATCAAGAAGTAACTACTTACGCAAAAGGAAGTAGTATCGATGCTCCAATTGACTTGGTTAAGCAGCAACTAATTGAGGCAGAAAAAAATAGTCCCGAAAGATCAAGAACTATCATATATTTTGGCGACGGAGAGCAAACAGTTGAGACATCACCTAAATCATTTGAACCATTAAAGAAATATATAGATGGAGGGCTTGTTCTTGGATATGGCACAGCCGCTGGCGGTAAAATGAAAGAATACAGTGATTACTTAACCAAACAAGAGAATAAGTACATTAAAGATTATAGCCAGAGTAAATATCCAACTCCCGATGCGATTTCTAAAATTGATGAAAAGAATCTTAAAAATATTGCCACTCAGTTGGGGGTAAAATATGAACAACGGACACAGAATACAGATACAGCATCTCTTGTAAAAGCACTCAATACCGACAAGTTAATTAAAAAGGCTAAAGATGTTGCCGGCTCAACAGATCTATACTGGCTGATAGTCATGCCTTTAGGGCTCCTGATGCTCTTTGAAGCTAATCGGATATTGAAATTATATTCTGAAATAAAGACAGGTAAAAAACATGAATGATAATGCTCCTTACGATTTAGAAAAATTAAATCCAGATAAGTTAAGGCTTAAGAAACGCCGTATTTTATTTAAAAGATTCTTCGTTGCTACTATTATTATTGCAGTAATATCGCTTAAATTAATGTCACTTACTATCCTAACAGGTGGTGCAATCTCATCACTTAAAGCAAACAAACCTGGCCAGGCCCTTCAAAAGCTTTTGCCCTTAAATATACTCAATATCATAGAAACTTATAAGTTATATTTTAATAAGGGCAATGCGCTATTCATAAAAGGTGACTATTCTAGTGCTGAAAATAATTACAGAGAGGCTCAAAAATCAGCACCTAAAGAATTCCTATGTCAGATTACTTTTAACTTAATACTTTCTATTGAAGCTCAGGCCGATAAAGCAGTCGAAGATAAAGACTTTGATAAGGCCGTCGATAGATATGAAGAGATTGTAGCTATAGTGAAGAACACTAAGTGCGGATCCACATCATCAGAAAAAGCGGCCGAAGAAAAAATGAAGAAATCAGCTAAGGAAGGTAAAGAAAAGTCAGACAAGGCCAAGCAAGATAGAAATGGTGAAAAAGAAAAAGTAAAACCAAATGAACAAAAGGACTCAAACGATCCAACACCAACTGAAGAACAAGAAAAAAAACTGAATGAAAGTAATGAAAAAGGTAGTAAAAAAAGACAGCAAAACAATGAAGATAAAAGTTACAACGACCGTAAATACGATGCGAAGAACTGGTAGTCATTAATTTTTGAAATATAGTTTAAATTGTTAATGCTATTAGAAGGCATGGCTTGAGTCTTGTATTGTTCTTTTGTTTAAGACGACATGAACTGTCAAAATATATGCAAATGCACGAACACGAAACGAAAGACACTCAACTACTAAATACAATAAGTGGTATTTCTATTGCCAACCTTGCAATCGGAGCAGCTGAGCTTACTGCTGGGACTCTGACGCATAGCGCAACCTTAACGATGGCAGGTATGCACGATATGTCAGACGGTGGACTATATTTTCTTAAGCGACGAGCAGCAGAGGAAAGCGATCCAGTAAAGAAGCGACGGCTACGGCGCATTGGTGCAAGTGCTCTTATGTTTGTATCCCTCGGGCTTGGTGCTCACGAAATACATAGTCACGTTGACGGAGACAGTCCAAAGCCTGATCTTGCTGCAGGAATCGTCGGCGTGACAGCTGCAGCCGCCAACATAGCAGCAGCGGTCACTATGCATGGCAAAAGACATAATCATGATGGTAAGGACACATGGAAGCATATCGCCTACGTAGATCTTCCGTCAGCAGGCGTTACGCTAATCGCAACACCACTTTCAGTAAAGTATCCTAGCGTTGACCTTGCAGGCAGTTTAGCAATAATGGGCATGGCTTGTTCCGTAGGTCTTAGTACCTGGAAAGATTCAGTAGTTTAATATTAAAAGACCAAGGATTGCGAAACTAAAAGGAGAAAAAATACATGACACCAAAAAATGATTACTTTGCAGATCGACTACTCGTGAAACTTGATAAAGCAGATCCAGTCTACGCAGCTTTTGAAGCACAAGATGTTTCAAGAAAAGTAGGGTTTGATTTTGACAGTTTCCAAGATGTCGTACCGAGAGCTCTAGATGAAATTCGTGAGACGAAAGAAGCCTATCATGAAAAAGGGCCGGATGTGAAGGAGCATTTTGGAGACGAAATTGCAGATATAATGTTTTCAATTATTAACTTAGCAAGACATGCAGGGATACGGGACCTACCAACTATAAAATCACAAATTGAAATAGTCTCTCAAGATGATGCGAAAGAGGTAGATACTATAACAATGATTAATGGGATAGGTACACTCATTGAAGAAGCTTCTGTAGTAGCATCTGAAAATCCTGAAGATACTAAGAAGGCTGCACAAGAGTTATTTGAAAAAGGAATACGAGATTGTATTATTCTTGCCCAAAACAATGACTTTAATCCTGAAGATTTACTAATAGAAAACGTAAGAAAATACCTAATCCGTTGCCAAGCTATTGAAAAGTTAGCATTGAGCGATAATAAGTCATGGGATGACCTCGCTAGAAACAATGAAATTGTAAAGTACTGGAAAAAAGCAAAGACAATTACCAATAATTAGACTAAGGTTAATAAAAGCTTATGCTTTTAACTTAGCGGTGGTATAGTAGAAAAGGAGGATATATTAAATGTTAAAAACAGCATACTCGTTCTTTATAGGAATATTATTAGCAATTTTCGTTGGGTTTGGAATATCGGCGTTTTACGTACAGCCCGTTGCTCCAGAATACCCAAATCAGGTTACTGGGGGTAAGGAACTAACAGAAAAAGAAAAACAGGTTGAACAGCAATTTAATGTTCAACAAAAAGAGTGGGAAAAGAAGATGAAGCCGTATAACCGTAACGTCTCTATCATGACTCTCATTGCAGCTACGGTTCTTGTAGCGATAAGCCTGTTATTTGAAAAAAAGATAAAAATCTTATCAGACGGGCTAATGCTAGGAGGGATATTCACGCTCCTATACAGTATAGGTCGTAGTTTTGCAGCACAGGATAGTAAGTATACATTCCTTACTGTAAGCATAGGCCTAGTCGTAGCTGTCGTACTTGGTTACTTTAGATTCATACGACCAGAAAAGGCTACGGGCAAAAAGCGCAAGTAATTGACATATAGTTTATATTGTTATAATATATATTTTAACTAGAGAGTTAATATATATGGCCATTATTCACCCCACATTTGAACAGGTAGCAGAGCAGAACTATGAGTTTGCTTCTGCATGTAGTCAAATGTTTAATACTCCGTCTTATACCTTCGCACAACCTAGCGATGTATATATTGATGATGAAAATAAAGGTTTTCCACCAGAACCAAGTGAGATTCTTTCAGTAGTAGGATCATATATCGAGACTAACCCTTCTACAGGTAAACCTGCAGTACGCACACAATACGTAGGCCTTACAGATAATCAACTCCCGGGTGAGATTGTTGGAGAGATCTATGGTAATTACATTGGATCCCTTCAAGATAGCTTCAATTCATTACATCAGGGGATGCTAAAAAGTGTTCCTGAGCTTGGCGAGGGATTACCTGGTATACGAGACTACTGTGTCAGATCTACAATGCGTGCAGAAGGTAATTTGGTTGCAGCACATCTCATAGCTCGAACAGTTGCCGAAGGAACATTACTACAAGCCGTGGCCTATCCTAAACTAATAGATAACGACATAGGCTTCGATGTACGAAACTATACCGTAAATATACTTCCAGACATTCATGCACTAAGAACCAAAGTTGAGCAAAATGCCAGCGAAGAAGAGTTACAGCAGGGTGACGACATAATACAATCTATTCTAAGAATGGACGGACGCATGCGAATAATGGGAACTATGGCAGCAGCCTCCGTACTTCCTGAAGCCAACACTTTCAAAACGGTCATGAGCCAAAACTAAGCGGCTCCTTATTTTTATCTCCTTGAACCATAAGCAATAAGGCGTATAGTTAACTATTATAACTATAGGGAACACTCGTATGGAAAAACCAGAAGAGCTAAAAGATCAACAAGAGCAACGCCAAAAACCTAACTCAAACAAAAAAGATGCTGACCAAACTAAGAAAAAGGTAGCCCTAATTCTTATCATTGTATTACTAATGGCGCTTTCAGCAGGTATAGTCTACTTCTGGAAAGACTCAAAAGCTAAAGATATAACTAAGAAAAAAGATGCTGAAATATCTAGCCTACAAAATACTAAAGACGATCTACAGAAACAACTAGATGAAAAAAGCAAAACCACAGAATCTAAAACAACTCCAGTAGCATGCACCCCGAAGGCTCCAAGTGCCGATACTCTTACTAACATTAGGGAATCTATAACTTCACGTAACACTGCCGCCCTGGAAGGCTATATGGCCCCTACAGTAAGGGTTATCATTGCTGCATCAGGTGGAGTCGGAGATAGAACCCCAACTCAAGCGGTCAGTGATATAACAAGTTATATTTCTAGCTCAACAGACCCTTGGAACTTCGCACTGGCTAAAACTGAAACAGATGGCTACGCTAAAGGCTTCTACGCTCAGTACTTCCCAAGTATTGCAGTAATAGGTAAATCAGCTAACGGTATCGTTATATCATTCTCCTTCGACTGTAACGGTAAAATTAATACCGTCTTCATGGCCGCTAAAGGTACACTCTAGCCATACTAATAGAAGTTAGATGAACTATTGATACGGTGTAAGAATACCTAATCAAGATAGATTTCCTATTGATTCTTGCTCGTAATTGTTGTAAAGTATATTTAATGAATATTTTAAACTCAAAAATATACGGCGATCCTCTATTCATGGATGCTATGTCCGGCGAGTTCACTTCGCATACCGACCCTAAAATAGAGCGCACTCTTGGAAGACTTATAGTAGAGATATTCAATAAAGGCGAACAGGTCGCTACTTCTGCAGAGGACGAAACACTTGTTGGTAGTGCTGGCATTATCCATACGGTATCACTTCAACCTGAATGGGCTAATGGAATTGTTGCCAAGACTGTACTTAGGTCTAATAGGCACAGTCCTGCATTTCAAGAGATAGCCGGTATAGCTCTTGCAGGACCAAAAAGATCACTTTCCGTTGCCCTATTAAACGAAGATGCAATTAACTACGGTTCAAACATCATTGCAGTCTCTGCACAAGAAACAGGCAGCTCACTAAACTATATTCTAGAGAACGACAGTCATAGTATTAATGAGGTACGTAGTATTGTTACTACTCAAGTTAGTGACTTCTTTAATATAGACGAGATTAAATAAAGCCTTAACGGGATTTAACAAAACAATATGAATAGTCCAGAAAACCCATACAGACAAATGGATGAAACTGTAGTTAATACAGAATCCGTTAAAGAATCACTAGA
>CALRBD010000003.1 GCA_943353855.1 uncultured Candidatus Saccharimonas sp. | reverse complement strand
ACTCAATGGTGCATGACTATTATTGCAATCACAGATAAAGACCAGCAAGTTGATACATTGAAACAACTGACAGGCCGCAGCACTAGGTACTTACGTGCTTATGGAGCCGGCTCCTCTTAAGTTTCACGATAATCTTTAATCCCTGATACAATACGCTTATGGCTCGATTGCTCGCAAATAAGCACCACGATATAGATCCAGTATGGCACGTACAGATCTTGGTTGTTGCTGCAGTTATTATGCAGTTTATTCTACCTCAGACATTTTCTGCTGAACCGCGACAATTAATTGCAATCCTATCATTTTTACTTGTTATAGCTTTATCCTTTACTACGCCAAAAGCCGCAGTCTTTCAATCAATCGGGCGCAGGATAAATGTAATCGTACTTGTAGCCCTCTTGGGCGTGGCAAATACCTACTCACTTTACAGAGTTGCGAACCAGCTACTGGAGGGTAAGATATCTAATGGCCGTGATCTTGTACTTACTGCTTTGAATATTTTTCTAACAAACATTGTGGTCTTTGCATTACTCTACTGGGAGATTGACGGCGGGGGCCCTGGTAAACGTAAAATTGCAAAAAATCATGAACGAGATTTTATGTTCCCGCAGCACAATCTAACTGATTTCGAATCAAAAAAATGGATACCAACATTTGTTGATTACTTTTATGTATCTTCGACCAATGCGATGGCCTTTAGTCCAACCGATGCGATGCCGCTCAGTCGAAGAATAAAGATGCTTATGTTGACTCAGTCTATAGTTTCTCTTACCACTATCGCTCTTATAATAAGTCGCGCTGTTAATATTTTGCGCATCACCTAAAGAAAGAGGACCAAAATCATGGCAAAAGACCACTCATCGCATATGCACCCAGAGCCAACAACATTTCCTGATACTAGCTACAGGAAGTGGATACCACTGACGGTCGTATTTATATATATTTTTGGCCTAACGGCAATTTCTACAAAGCTAAACTCAGCCCCAATATACACAATAGTCTCGTATCTTATGGGCTACTTCTTTATAGTATTTTCTCTTTTTAAAATGATCGATATCTCTGCATTTGCAATTGGTTACCAGGAGTACGACATTATAGCTAAACGGTTTAAGGCCTGGGGTTACATCTATCCATTCATTGAATTAAGCCTTGGAGTTATGTATCTCCTAGTAATCAACAACCCGGCACTACACATTATCACAATACTTATGTCGCTTATTATCTGCTTGAGTGTGCTCATAAAATTAGCTAAACATGAAAAATTTCAGTGCTTATGCTTAGGAACAGTCCTAAAAGTTCCATTGACTATCGTGAGTCTGGTTGAATATGCGGCCATGGGCATTATGGCTGCAGCCATGCTGCTAGGTTTACTGAGCTAGTCCTGAATGGCATCTATTAAGGCGATCGCCTCATGAAGGTCTGACTCAGTTAGCTGTATACCGTCAAAGGGAGGGAAGACTGCTTTTAGAAAGTCGAGAAGTTCCATCTTTTTATCGTAAGAGAGAGACTGGAGCTCATCAATGATTTCTTTTTGTTGTTCATTTGAGGAGAGGCTGTAAAATCGATCGAATGTTTCAAGTAATTCTGGTGAGTTAGGAAATTTTGCAATTGGTGGAACATCAACTCTTTGATTTGAGATATCAAGAAGTGCACTTTGAATAATATAACTTTCATCTATCTGAAAAGCATTAACGCAGTACTCGGTATCAATTGAAAAAGTTCCATACTCAATGTTCTCAACACATTCATTCTTTATTACGAAGTATTCAAAAGACCCATCCTGAGTATTCGTATTAGGCATGAATCCTACCGTAACTTTACCAATCTCTTTATTGTTAATGTCTTCAAAGGTTTTTATATATGGTGCATCCTCAGTAGTATAGCCATCTTTAAATGCTCGACTGGTTACACTTTCTACAAATGAAACACACGTCTCAAAAGACGCTGGTTCTATTTCAGGCTGAGTTGGTTCGAATTCCATTTAAGTACATTTATACTACATTTAAACTCTTTAAACACAACCAATATATTAAAATGGGGGCTTTGTCGTGTAAAATATATACATGGAAACAACTAACCAACCAATACAGCCGGGAACATCACCCGACGAAGACACACGAATCATAGAAGATATGCAACAACAAATGAACCCTACCAATAAAGACATTGATGAGGAGCTTCAGCGAGCATTCGAAAGAAGAATTGCTTTAAGTCAGGCACAGGTAAATAACCCAAAGCCTCCAGAGCCAGCCCAGGATAATCCAGCCACCCCAAGCCAAGAACCTAACCTCCAATAAAAACGCTCATGCTATAATACCTGCAAATGGTAGCCCCTAAAAAGCAAGTAAAAAAGAAGCGTCATCCGGTAGTACTCAAGTTTGAGCACTTCATTATAGGGTCAGTTATAGCCTTGATTGCAATTCTTGTTATTTTACTAACCGGCACCACCTATTCAAAAATATCGGAATACAGACGACAACAGGGACTGCAGCCATTCTATGACACCAGTGCATTCTCAGAATATGGAAAGCCTGGAGAAGCTCTAAGAACTGAAGAATTAGATCTACCACTAAGCAACGGAAAAGCTCAAAGGATCCTTTATAGGTCTCAAAAAGCAGATGGATCACCAACAATATCCTCAGGAATGGTATTCATTCCAAACGCTGCAAGCGATACGCCGCGACCTGTTGTTGCCTGGGCACATGGAACAGTAGGAATGGGCAGAGAATGTGCGCCGTCACGTTCGACAAATCCACTCAATGCAATATCTTTTGTAGATCAGATGTTGGCCAGGGGATGGATAGTAGTTGCAACTGACTATGCAGGGCTTGGTACTGCCGGAATACAAGCTTACTTGTTTGGAGGGGATGAATCACGAGATGTTATAAATAGCGTCCGGGCAGCGCGAGAAATACCGCAGTCTAATGCAAGTACCAACTATGCCGTTTGGGGCCATTCTCAAGGCGGCCATTCAGCACTATTCACGGCACAAGCTGCAACAACCTATGCGCCCGAACTGAGTCTTGTAGGTACCGTCGCCTCAGCTCCTGCTTCGGAAATACCTGAATTACTTAATGATTCTAGTAATCTATTAAACTGGGTAATAGGTTCCCAAGTGCTTGTATCCTGGCCAGCAAACTTTCCTGAATTAACTACTGAGTCAGTTACAACAAAAGTAGGAAATAATAACTACAAAAAGATAGCTAACCAATGTATTACGAACGAGCTATTTGAAGCTATTGCTCGTAACGAAGTCAGACAAGAGATGTTTAAGACAAACCCTATAAATGATCCTGCATGGAAAAGTGTCGCCGAGGCCCAGACTGCCCCTATACTACAGCCCAGCCAACCGTTACTAGTAGCTGAGAGCCTGAGCGATAAAATAATATCTCCAAATGTTACAGCGCTCTATATCCAAAACGCATGTAACGCGAAGTCTAATGTTGCAACTATCTGGATTAATAATGTTACTCATATGAAAATACCGTCAGTTATTGCTCCACAGACCATTGATTGGATCGCAGATCGCTTTGCAGGCAGACCTAATGTATCTTCTTGTGAGCAACAGCTGCCAATTACTCCAGCTCAAAATTTAAATTAGACTAAACGACAATCTTATTTGGAATATTACGAGAGAGTAGTAATGCCAGAATAGAAACTACTGCTAAAGCGAATAATGACTCCCTAAGAGCTGTTACTTGAGAGTTGGCATAGGCGTTGGTAGCTTCGGTTACTTCAGCCGGGGATAGTCCTTGCTTAGTGGCGTATGTTTGCAGTTCACTAACTGGAACTATTGCAACGCCAACTGTACTCTGAGATTGTACATACTGTTTAATCTGAGGTTGCAATGAACTACTCTGGACTTGAGATATAAAAGTAGTAGTGAGAACTGCGACCATGACTGATCCAATTAATGCGGTACCAAAGGATGAACCTAAGTTCTGAAAAACTCCTTGCACGCCACCAACTTCACTAGTGTCCTGGCTATCTACAGATGACATAGTGACGTTTCCTACCTGAGAGGCAAGCAGACCAATAGCCGCACCGCCTATAAACATTCCTACTGCGAAGAAGATGTTTTGCAGGGTAATATCTATTGAACCAAGTAATGTCACTACACCAACAATAAGAAGTACCTGGCCAATACGTATGATTCTTTTTGGTGAATGGGCATTTGCCAATCGGGCTCCAACCATCGAGAATATGACAAGACCTATCGACATAGGTAGCATCTTAAGTCCAGTCTCTAGGGCATCATATCCTAGCGTCATTTGTAGATAGACTGGCAATATGAAAAATATAGAACCAATTACAAAATACTGTGCGAATAAAACTCCAATACCACTTCTAAGCTGCTTGATTTTAAGTAGTGAAACCTTGAGCAAAGGATTACCTCCGATAGCTTCAAGTTTTTGTTGTCGTCTATAAAATAGATACAGCACCATTAATCCGAAGAGTATTAAATATGAAACTATTGAAATACCAAAGGGCGCTACATTGACTCCAGCTATCTGAGGCACTGTTCGAGGAGATACCCAACCCCAAACTTTGCTTTGTAGCATTCCAAATACGACCATAACCAAGCCTCCAGCAGAAAGTAGAAAACTTAGAATATCAATCCTAGTAACTAATGCTGGTTTCTTAACATCTGCAATAATCCGACTAGTTAGTAATACTCCGAGCATAATGACGACTTCAGATGCAAAAACATATCTCCATGAAAGATAAGTTGTCATGTATCCACCAATAAGCGGACCTAGTGCAGCCGCAGCCCCAGTGACGCCGCCAATGATCGCGTAAGCCTTGATTCGGTCCTTACCTTTATAGTTTGCGGCAGTGAGTGAAGCGATAGCTGGCAGTACCATTATTGCACCGATACCCTCTACTACCGACCATCCGATAAAGAGCATCGTAAAGTTAACACTCAATGAAGTAATTAATGAACCACAGGCATAGATTACGGATCCAATCATGAAGGTTCTTTTGCGTCCCCAGATATCACCAAGCTTTCCACCGAGTAGCATCAAAGCAGCCATAGTAAGAGTATAGAAGGTAATCGCCAGCTGCATTGAGGACACTGAAGTATTGAGGTCTCTAACTACAGTAGTAATTGAGACGTTCATGACTGTACTATCAAGAACCATTACGAACTGAGCAAAAGCTAAAATTATAACAATAGTCCACTTGTTGGTCTTCATTGCTTTAAATTATATCACGCAGGACTTTTAGCTATGCTTTGCCAGTAGCTAGAGCATAAAACAGAATAAGAGTTGAAACGCCCATTACAGTAAATGTCAGTCTTACGAAAACATTAGATACGATTCCATTTGTGTACTGTCCCATGATGTTCTTGTTGGAGCCTATTCGGGCAATAAGCAAAAGTAATGGCACTGCAGCAATAGCATTGAAGACTGCCGTAAAAATTAAAGCCTGAATTGGATCAATTCCTATTAGGTTTAGTAATAGACCAATAAAAGTTGCCCCAGCGATAACGAGATAGAAAGCCTTTGCGCGCTTATATTTACGGTGCAAACCTTCTTTCCAGCCAGCAGCTTCGCTAATAGCGTATGATGAAGAACCGGCTAGAACTGGGATAGCTAGTAGACCAATGCCGACTACACCAACAGAAAATAATGCTTTAGCAATAGTTCCGGCATATGGAAAGTCCTGCACTAAAGGTTCTAGCGCTCGTGCTGCATCAGCGGCAGTGCGAATTTCGGTTGTTCCATTGGCGTACAGAACGGAGGCGCAAACGATAACAATAAACCAAGCCGTCAGTATAGTTAGCGACATGCCGACTAGGTTATCGGTTCTAATACTTTTTAAATAATGTTTAGTAATAGTAGGAGCCTTACCATTTTCACTTAACCGGCGTTCCTGAATTTCATTTTCAACAGTTTCAGAAGTATCCCAGAAAAAGAGGTAGGGCGAAATTGTTGTACCAAGAATTGCGACATACAAGTAGATCATGTCAAAACCTAATCTATCTGGCAAAGTGAATGTAGCCCTCATAACGTCTCCCCAGGATTGGCCTATCAAAAAAGCAGTAATAGGGTAGGCGAATAGTGAAATTGCCAACCACTTCAGAATCTTTGCGTATCTTCTATAGCTCACAAATATTTCTAGTAGCACAATACTGACTGCAAAAATAACAGCCCAGACTATTATCGGCACTGGAGTAACTAGATTCATAGCCGCCGCCATAGCGCCAAGATCTGCCCCAATATTTATGGTATTAGCAATAACCACCAGAGTAACTGCACTATATAGTAATGATTTACTGTAGTGATCCTTAATGACGGCCGCTAAACCCTTGCCAGTGACCGCTCCGATTCTTGAGCATGATTCCTGTACCGCAAGCAGCATAGGAAAGATAATTGGAAAGACCCATAGAAGACTAAAGCCAAAACGTGCACCAGCTTGTGAGTATGTCGCGATGCCAGATGGATCATCATCTGCTGCTCCAGTGACTAGCCCAGGCCCCAGGATACGCAAGAATCGACTGAAGCGCTTTCTACTGACGTGATGCCTCGCAATATTAATAGCGTGCATTTCTGAGGTATAAAGCTTCTTACCAGCTTTCTCAATCTTTTTTGCTGTTTTATTATCTGCCATAGCGTTAGAGGTATAGTACATATAAATGGATAACCCTTCAAGGATAGTAGTGATTTGTAGTAAACTTATATAAATGATATTCGCAGCTCTGGAAGCCACAGCCGTTCGTTCTTATAGTATTCCTTGGTTTATGTATGGAATAGTATTAATGACGCTTGTTGTCTACGCATTAATTGAAGCGCATCACACAAAAAAAGACCACGTTATCAAATTCCCAGAAGCAGTCCGCTGGTCAATTATATATATTACTGCCGCCATTCTTTTCGCAATTCCGATATTCTTTTTTGTTAGTCACCAAGCGGCGGGGGAATACCTTGCAGCATGGGCGATAGAGAAAGCGTTAAGCTTGGATAACCTATTTGTTATAGGACTTATCTTTACAAGCTTCAAAGTTAGTCCAAAACTTGAACGGCGTATGCTGAATTACGGTATAGCAGGGGCAATTATATTTAGGCTATTATTTATTGTCGCTGGCCTGGAACTTCTTAAAAAGTTTGAATGGGTCAGTATTATATTTGGAGTAATACTATTACGTGCCGCCTGGAAAGCATTCAAGGAGGCTCGTGGTGGAGATGACATCGAAGAAGCGGTAGAGTTTACCGATAAAAAGGTCTGGAAAGCAATTACTAAAGTTTTGCCCGTGCATCATGAATACGTTGGCCATAAGTTAACGGTCAAGATTGAAGGCAAGCGCATGCTGACGCTCATGGCAGCAGTTATTATACTTATCGAGCTAACAGACATTATATTTGCAGTAGATAGTGTTCCAGCTGTACTTGCAGTGAGCCCAGATCGATTCATAGCCTATGCCAGTAACGTCTTTGCATTGCTCGGACTACGTGCATTATTCTTTGTGTATCAATCGGTAGCCACAAAGTTCTGGGCGCTTACTTGGGCACTAGCTGGCATATTAGCTTGGATAGGCTTTAAGATGGTTGCAACACCACTTGGGTTACATGTCCCAGTATGGGTAAGCTTAGTCGTTCTCGCACTATTCTTATTCGGCAGTATCTTAATCTCAATTATGTTCCCGAAAAAGACCCCAGAACATCCAATTCACATAGACGATTCAATCTAGAGAATGCGCTCTTAACAGAGTAAAAAGGTTGTAAAAACAAAACTTGTGTAAGGCTATACATTAGCGGTATACTTTTTTTAGCGATATGAGTGCTGGGCAACCTTCTTACTCATAGGCTTATAAACCATCTCGGGGAGTACACACACTAACTTGCCTGCAAGTAAAGCGTCACTACACTATCCTCAACAATAGCTCCAAGAGAAGCACGAATCTACATACAAACGGGTGTACTTTCTGACTCTTACAAGCTCCACTATTTCAACCGTTTGACTCTGTAAAACGAGTATCTCTACATAAAAACTTATAAACCTCGGAGCATTTTAATCATGGACACAAAACAATACATCAACAAAGAAGTTTCAGTTAACGCAGTCTACTTCAGCGGTCGACAGAACTTCAAAAGTTTTCCAAAAGCAATCACATACAATAACCAGCAAGTAACATTCTTAGAATCAGGCATGCGTTACCTGCTTCACAAAGGTAAGGACATCGTTCAGCTTTTCGACATGTCAGACGGCCACAGTAACTACCGCCTACAGTTCAATTCTCAAGAGTTCACCTGGACACTCGTACGCATCACTCCTTTGCCACGGTAGAGGTCCTGATGGTAGTATAGCTATATGGAAATAAAACCATTTAGCAATGAACTTGAAGGATGGTTAAAAAATAACTCACATAAGACAGTCGGCGATTTGGCCGACTTTTTTGGTGAGAAAAGTTTTGCTGTAGTCTTTATGCTATTCATGTTTATACCATCGTTACCTATACCAACAGGAGGTATAACGACATTCGTTTTACTACCGGTTACTATGGTGGTAGCGCTTGAAATGATTTTTGGACTTCGTGAGATTTGGATACCTAAAAAAGCTCGTAAGATACAGCTTAGTTCAGGGCTATTGAATAAAGGCCTGCCATTTATGTTTAAAAACATTCGTCGTCTAGAGAGATACTCACGTCAGCGTGGGGCGTCAATATTCAATACTCGCATTTTTAGAATATTGTCAGGACTTGTTATATTCATATTAGCTCTTGCTTCTTTTATAGCACCGCCGTTCTCAGGGCTTGATACCGTGCCTTCTATGGGTGCTGTCGTCGTGGCCTTATCTTTAATAATAGAAGATATCTACTTATTCATGGTTGGAGTATTGTTGGGTGTAATTGGTATAGGCATAATTGTAGCGGCGGCCTCCGCAATTACAGAGTTCTTTAAGTTCTTAGTAAACTAATTTTCATAACACTTAAATTCTAACAAACTAGTCCAAAAAATAAGGTTAGTATGAGTATATATACCAACTACGATTTTTACGTAATGGCTTCTTCTTAGGGATAGGGAATATATAGCTTAATAGCATAGATCCTTTTTTCATTTCCTTATCGGCTTTTTTGCCTAATCTAGGCATGGTGCGCGGCACCAAAAAAGCCATGACAACATCAGCCTTAGATATGTCTTTAGTCCAAAAGTTCCCTAAACGTACCTGCACATTTTTGTTGCCGATTGAACGCACCCAAGCATATGCCCACAACATCGGATTAAGTTCATAGCCAATAGCCTTAGCTCCTCGCTTGGCAGCACCTCGCACCAGTCGACCGTCCCCACATCCCAATTCTATATACACACTGCCCGGTTTAATCTTTGCATCGTCTAATAGCGCCTCAATATCATATGCTCGAGCTGGCACCCATGGCGCGCCTGAAATACTACTTACTGTGAAGCCCAGGAGCAATACTAACAATACTGCGAAAAATATAATCATTCCTTAAGGGTATACTATCGGGCTGTAGTTTAACAGTACGCTTGCTTTAACGATATAGCTTATTTTAAGCTATACTATAAGAAAGGAAAACACATATGAAATTTGTCAAAAAGATTACTCGAAAAATACCATCACTTACCATGAATCCTTTTTCTCTAGGAGACGTGCTCTTCCGAAAAGATAAACGTATTGAAACATTTTTAGCACTTGATCAAGATAAGCGCGTCGACTTACTGCGCTCTGTTACAACAGGCGTTAAGAAAGATATCCTAAAGCGTATACCGGAATCCGATTTTGTCAGCATTCTACAAACTCTTGATCCCGATGAAGCAACAGACATGCTTCAATTAGTATCAAAAATGAAGCGGGAAAAAGTTCTTAACGATCTTAGCGCTGAACTTAAAGATTCGCTTTCTATTCTATTAGCCTTCGACCCTGAGACTGCGGCCGGTCTTATGACCCTAGACTATATTCAAGTAGATGAATCCGAAACCATTGAAGGCGTAGCAGAGAAGTTTAAACAGCATGAAAAGAAAACTGGTAGGCCACCGGTTATCATAGTTCTGGAAAATAATAAGTTACATGGCTTTTTGCCAGGCCATGCTCTTGGTATTGCGAGAAGAACTGAAAAAATAGCTAGCTACATAAAGCATATGCAATCAATATCCTATGCAGCCAAACATAAAGACGTATTAAACCTATTCCAATCTCACCCTCATACTAAAGTAGCTGTTTTAAACGATTCAGATGAAGTTGTTGGAATTATCTATTCGGATGATATGCTCCAACTAATTGAAAAAGAGCAAGGGTCATCACTCTATAACTTTGCTGGTATAAAGCAAGAAGAGAGCGTTACCGACACTGCTAAGAATAAAGTAAGGAACCGCTACCGTTGGCTTATCATTAACCTTGGTACGGCTTTTCTTGCGGCATTTACAGTCAGTCTCTTTTCAGACACCTTAGATAAATACGTACTACTTGCTATATACATGCCTATTGTTGCAGGCATGGGAGGTAACGCTGCTACTCAGACATTGGCCGTTCAGGTACGTGGTATTAGCCTCAGGCAGATTGATCTAAGCAATGCCTGGATGTCATTACGCAATGAACTTGGCGCTGGATTAGTTAACGGTATTATTAACGGTATTATCGTATTTACTGTCGTCATGGTAGTTAACCATGACTTTAAAATCGCTATGGTGCTTGGACTTGCCATGATCATTAACCTACTAGTGGCCAGCACATTTGGAACACTCGTTCCACTTATAATGAAACGTCTTGGTAAAGATCCGGCAACGTCTGCAACTATATTCATAACAACTGCAACAGACATTCTAGGCTTCTTGGCATTCCTAGGCCTCGCGACTATTGTTCTTGGCTAGTTACCGATACGAAGGGCATCGATAGGGTCTTTGCGGGCAGCTTTAACTGCTGGTATGGTGCCAAAGATAATCCCTACAGAAACTGAGACTACCGCAGCTACAATTACGACAGGCCAGGTAATAACTGGTGTTAGATCGGTAGTAACACGTATTAGGAAGTTCAATACAAATGAAGCGATTATTCCTACAATTCCTCCGAGCACACTAAGTACAATTGCCTCTGCCATAAATTGGTTACGAATCTGACGGTTAGTAGCACCTACGGCTTTACGTACGCCAATTTCACGGGTTCTTTCACTGACAGAAACTAGCATGATATTCATTATTCCAATTCCGCCTACTACTAGGGAGATAGCAGCAATAGCCGCAATAAAACCAGTTAACTTATCAAGTACTGAGCTGGTGACTTGCAGGTTTTCACTTTGCAATAAAACAGTCGTATCGTCTTGACCGCCATGAGAGTCTTTAATTGATGAGGAGATTTGTTTAGCCAAGTCGCCAGCGTTTTTAGGATTCTGCGGCCGAGCTAATACCCTAACTACTGGAGCTGCAGTGCCGGCAACTTCTTTGAGGCTGGTTGTCGGTACAAAGATTGCCTTGTTAAGATCAATACCTTGACCAAGTGGGTTGCTATTAAACTTTTCAAAAACTCCACGTACTATAAAGTCTTGGCCTCGGATAGTTACCACTTGTCCTAACGGCACATTTTCTTGGAAGAGCTCTTCTGCTACTGATTTTCCAATAACGGCAACCTGTCGAGATGTTTCTCCCGTAGTGAAGTAACTGCCGTACTCTAATTTCTGTTGTATTAGATTGGGGAGAGAAGGATTTGTGCCTAGCACAAAGCCATCACCGTACTCACGACCATCAGCAATAACACTACCATTTAAAAGTCGGATAGGAGTGGCGTCTTTAACTCCAAGGCTACCCTCTACGATAGCAACGTCACGGTCATTCAAAGTTCCACTACCAAATCCGTAAACGAAATCGGGACTAATCTTTTGGATATTTCCATCAGCGTCTCTTTTTACGCCTTTACCAGCACGGACTGTAATAAGATCGCTTCCTACACTTTTTATTTCTCCAACAATCTGTCTCTTAATACCTTGGCCAAGGCTGACTATAGTTACTACAGAGACTATGCCGACCACAATACCGAACATAGTTAATGAACTCTGCCATTTCGATTCACGAATAGTCTTATACGCAACTTTAAAATTACCGCTACGCATTTGTGGTCCTTTTTTGTTTTACGCTAGAGCGTTTCTTGGTAGTTTTCTTGGATGCTCGGCGTTTCTTGGTGGTTGATTTTTCTGGCCTAAAATCCATCATGGCAGATACACCAGCAAGGTCATCTTCTTCAGTTCTACGAGGATAAACATACATTGCTTTTTTTGCTAAAGCGGGCACTTCGCCGACAGGAGTCCGTTGGTCATGAACGATACAGCCATCATGCATATAGACAACACGATCGGCATAGCGTGTTATTTCAGGGTTATGGGTCACCATTATTATGGTATTCCCAGTTCGATGTAATTCACTAAGAAGTTCCATGACAATAAGGCTAGCAGCACTATCTAAGTTTCCAGTTGGTTCATCGGCAATAATAATTTGCGGGTCACCGACTAGGGCCCGAGCTATAGCAGCTCTTTGCACTTGGCCTCCGCTAAGAGCCTTAGGCATAAAGTATTGGCGATCTTTAAGACCAACTCGTTCCAGCACATCTTCGGCTCGCTGTAGACGCTTTACGGTGCTTACACCACGATACATTAAGGGCAGAGCAACGTTATCGAGCACACTTAGTTTAGGTAGTAGGTTAAATGACTGAAAAACAAAACCAATTTTGTCACGGCGCATTTTGGCGCGCTGATTTGGGCGTAACTTTGAAACATAACGATTACTAAGTAAATATTCTCCGTGAGAAGGACGGTCGAGTAGTCCGATTATATTCATTAGCGTCGATTTACCTGATCCACTAGGACCCATTACGGCAACGAATTCACCAGCTTCAACGTCAATACTGACTTCGTCGAGTGCTACCGTAGTGGCATCGCCAAAGCCGTACAGTTTACTGACGTCTTTTATGGATATAATTGGCATAGAATTTGAGGCTTCTCCGATCCTATATTTATGTATAGGAGTAGATACCTTTATTCTACGATGTTAATTTATAATAACGCAAGTAAATACAGGTACTTTTGTCAAAGAAGTCTATAAAACGTTATACTAAGCAGGTAAATAGCAATATGGAGGGGTCGCATAGTGGCCTAGTGCGCCATCTTGGAAAGGTGGTATGGGGGCAACTCCATCGAGGGTTCAAATCCCTCTCCCTCCGCCAAATAAATTTATAAGCTATGAAGAATAAAGAAACCAAATCAAAACAATATACACTACGCTATAACGCGTGGAGAACACTGAAGCTCAATTGGCAAATAGATAGGCTTTCTTTAATAAGCTACATATGCCTTATGTTGATACAGGTAGCTGCAAGTATACTTAGTCTATTTTTTGCGAGTCGTATTATTGGCCAGTTGGCTCAGGCGGCTCAAAAGCAACCAGTTTCAGCTAACCACGTCTACGTATTACTCGGGGCCTCTACACTAGCAATACTGTGTGAACGATTTACATGGCACTGGATATCATTTATTGAACGTAAAACATGGATTAAATGGTACGTACGTATAGCAGTTGATTATAATAAAGCCGTTTCTGGACTAGACATGGCATGGCACCATAATAATGACTTCGAGAAAAGACTCCAGAAAGTACAGCAGGAGTACCAATATACACCTCAAAAATTTTCAAATAGTATTTTGAGCTCTATACATTCTCTAATCAGGCTCATGTCGACGTTAATAGTCGTTTTTACTTTTGCACCATGGCTAATAATAATTATGGTAGCGTCCTTACTGCCTGGATTCTTTGCAGAAAAAAGATTTAGTAAAATTAAATGGGATCTTTGGGGAGAAAAAGGCGACAAGCCATTGTTGGCATATAAGACAGCTATTTTTCTTCAAGATAAGAAAAAACTACAGGAAACCAAAATATTTGGCAGCAGAGACCATCTTATAAATATACTAAAGGGTCTGTACACTGATTTCTATGAACGACAGCTTAAATATCTTCGTAAATTCCAGGTTCATATGTTTGCTGGCCTAACAACTGAAATTATTGTTGCCGCAGGAATTACACTTTGGCTCCTAAGAAAAGTATTAAGTGGTTCTCTAAGCCTAGCAAATTATAGTTTTTATAGTGGTATCATCCTGCAATTTGGCAGCTCGTTAAGCCTAATAGTATCCGGATTAAACTCTATATTCGACAGCAACGAGTACATGAAAGATCTGTATTGGCTTTTTGACGTAAAGCCTTATTTACCACAAAAAGAAAATCCAACCATAATAGAGAAAGCAGAGATACCTACAATAATTTTTGAAAATGTATCATTTAAATATCCAGGTAGTAGTGCATGGGCACTACGCAATATTAACCTGACAATTAAACCAGGAGATAAAGTTGCTTTTGTTGGAGAGAATGGAGCGGGTAAGACTACTATAGTTAAGCTTCTGCTAAGGTTCTACGATCCTGATGAGGGCCGGATACTCGTAAGTGGGGTCGATGTACGTGATTTAGATATTGCCAGTTATTATAATCATATAGGTGTTTTATTCCAGGACTTTAATGACTATCCATACTCTGTGCGCGACAACATAGCATTAGGCCGGGTAGATAACTTCAAGGATGAAAAGAAAGTATTTAAAGCAGCTAAGTTAGCGGACGCGGATTCATTCATTGAAAAGTATCCAAAGGGATACGATCAGATCCTTGAGATTGGTTTTAAAAATGGTATTGAGCCGTCAGGTGGACAATGGCAACGTATTGCTCTAGCGCGTGCTATGTTTCGGGATGCAGGGATACTAATTCTTGATGAGCCAACTGCAGCAGTAGATGCTAAGAGTGAGTACGAAATATTTAAGACTCTGGAAGAGCATAGTAAAGACAAGACTACGGTTATTATATCTCATCGTTTCAGTACCGTGCGTCAGGCTAATATAATCTACGTAATGGATAAAGGCAAAATAACCGAACACGGTTCACACAAACTTCTGATGAAAAGTGAGAACGGTATCTATAGAGATATGTTCAACAAACAAGCCGAAGGATATCGCTAGACATAGCACAATTGATCTTTTACGGTCGGGTCTAATTGACCATTAATCTAAGGTCAGTATTCCTGCAACAGCTTATAGTTCGAATGCAAGAATAATGTATAGATGTTTTTTCCGATAATAGGGTACCCACAGTTTTAATCTTCTACGTGCATGGAACTACCAGATTTCTAACTGGTTAAAAGATTAGGGTACTTAAGCCTCTGCGAGCAAGACCGCCCCATTCAACCAATGTGAATCCTTCGCGCTTTGGAGCATTAAACTTCTGAGCAGGGAGACTTATTGGCTTTGATAAACCTTCAAAGTCTAGAAATACACGGATTGATGTATTAGGACGCGGCGTAACCCGTAATGGTGCGAGCTCATTAATCTGCGGTAAAGTGAGCCATGTTAAGCGAACATATGGATCCTTAGGAAGATTAGGCTTCCAGAAACTAATGAATTCAGTAATTTCTCGGCCTTGCAGACCTTGGCTAGCGAGCTGTTTTTCGATAGTTGCAAGCATGTCTTTCTGCGCCACAACTATACCTTGAGTTATGGCAGGGTACTCGCCATTTCCTTGTCCCTCCCAGAATAGAGAGCCGTACTCTTTGCCCTGATAACGCAGCTGTCCGTTTGGTCGAGCTAGCACGTTCTTCCATCCGCCAGTAGGGTAAAGTGGTTCAGAAACCGTTACGTTAGCACCGACAGCAACTGACACATTAGTATCGGCCTTAGGGTAGAGATATATAACTGGCTTTCCGCATCCGCCTTGTGCAATGAGACTTTCGTTTATGTATACCATATACTCGCCAAAACCATTTTCGATCAAGAAATAGCCGTGTTTGTCATTGAATTGTTGGATAGAAAGATTTTTGTAGGCGGCATCGGAATCGGCAAGAGCACTACCTTTATCATAATCTTTAGTGTAGATTTCAGTTACTAATGGATTTGAAGGGTTCAGGCTATATACAGTTTGACCTTGCGGTGTTTTACCAACTTCTGTAAGATCTGACTTTTGGACATCTGCAACAACATAGGATGATCCGCTTCCGCAACCGCCACCGCCCGATCTATAGGTTGCAGACGTCTGTTCGCCTTTACTCCACTTAATTTTTTCAGTAGCTTTGGAATCTTTTGCACCCAATTCGCCAGCTAGGGTAACATCATAGCTAATAAGGTCGCCGAAGTATGCTGTGATTTTATTAAGGGAATAGTTAGTTAGCTCTTGTTTTTTGACGTAGTAATCAAAGTTGTCTTTAGTGTAGAGTTTTGTCCCTTTTTCTGGTGGTCCATTTACAAGCTTACGCTTATTATTGTCGTAGTTGAGGAAAGCAGCACCTGGGTAACCGTCAGAAGATAAAGGCTGTCCCTTTATCGTGATGCTACTGTCAGCAACCAGTTCATCAAGCTTTGTTGATGAAGTTTTTGATACATTGCTATTAAAAGATACGTAGATCTTATCTTCGCTTGGCAGAACAACTTCGTAGTTTGTTCCTTTTTTAACGAGAATAATAGACGCTTTACTTCCAGTATCATAATTCTGAAATAGGATTATATCTTCATTTGCTTTTGTTTTTCCAATTAGATAACTTAGAGCACTTGAAGAAACACCGTCTGTGCAATCCTCGCTACCGCTACATTTATAATCTTTTGCTAAGGCCAAGCCTTTTATAACAGTTGGATTCTTATAATAGGTGTTTCCATTAACAACGTAACCTTCTGCGGTCTCGGTAACTGAATTAGAGTTATTAGACCCATTGGTAGATTTTTCTTTATTTTTAGTAAGAAGGAAAATACTTACTCCAATAATCAGCACTACTGCTAAAGCAATGCCAATTAAGACTTTTTTATTCTTAAAAAAAGAGCCTTTACTTGGCTTAACTTCAGTATGCTCTGGCTCTACATGCTGCGGCTGTTCAGCGGGACTTGTAGGTATCTGATCATTTTGATTTTGGTTCTGTGATTTATCGTCATCCATTTGAGACCTCTATTAAGTATTTAAGTGTATTGTATGCCCTGATAAGCATAATCACAATAGAACCTTATATGAGGAATCGTTTCTTGGGAATAATATTAATAATTTTCAGGAGATCTTGGTGCCAATTTGTTCACCGCGAGAAGCACGAAGTAGGTTATCTTCTTTCATAGCGTCAAATACAATTACCGGCATCTTGTGTTCCATAGCCAGTCCAAGTGCCGCCTTATCCATTACTGAGATTTCTTCATTCTCAACTGCCTCTTGGAAAGATATTTTTTCAAGTCTTTCTGCATCAGGGAATTTAGCGGGGTCTTTGGTGTACACTCCGTCTACTTTTGTGGCTTTGAGAACAATATCGCAGTCCAGTTCAAGTGCTAGGCTAACTGCAGCAGTGTCAGTAGTAAGATAAGGCCTACCAATTCCTCCAGCCACGACAACAACGCGATGCTTCTGAAGATGTTTATTTGCTAACCTAAAGACAAAAGGTTCAGCGACTTGTTGGGCAAAGATATTACTTAAACACCGCGTCTCAACTTCTTGAGCTTCAAAGATATCTGTAAGGGCTAGGGCGTTTATCATGGTAGCCAGCATTCCCATATGGTCACCAGTAACGCGTTGAATACCGTGGCCAGCGATTTGAGCGCCACGAACGAAGTTACCGCCACCGACCATAATAATCACCTGGCAACCACTTTGACTTACTTTCTTAACTTCTTGAGCAAGCCAGGCGACAAGCTTAGGGTCGATACCACTCTCAAATTCACCAGCTAATTGTTCCCCAGATAGTTTTAGTAAGATGCGGTTGTATGAATCAGTCATTAGCAACCAGTCTAGCAGAGAAGAGTGTGCCAGGCTATACTATTACTATGAAACTATACTCATGGAACGTAAATGGAATTCGTGCGGTTATCAATAAAGGGACTTTTCAAAAGTTTATTGAAGAACATAAACCGGATATTTTGTGTCTTCAAGAAACCAAGGCAAGTCGCGAGCAAGTCGAAATAGATCTTCCAGACTATAAAGAGTACTGGAACTCAGCCGTAAAAAAGGGATACTCAGGAACTGCGATATTTTCTAAAGATAGTCCACTGCAGGTTGTTAATGGATTCCCGGAAGAGATAATTAATAAATATGAAGTACACGGCGATACCTACGGCAACCCTAATGACGAAGGCCGCGTCATTGCAGCGGAGTTTGAAAAATTCTGGGTAGTCACAGTTTATACACCAAATGCTAAGGGGGATCTATCTCGATTAGAGCTACGTCACAAGCACTGGGATAAAGCTTTCCTGGCTTACGTCAAAGAACTCGAAAATAAAAAGCCTGTCTTATTCTGCGGCGACCTTAACGTTGCTCATTCTGAGGATGACCTTGCGAATCCGAAACCAAATGTTGGTAAGCACGGCTTTACGAATGAAGAGAGAGAAGGCTTTGATAACTTTGTTAAAGCCGGTTTTATAGATTCATTTAGAATATTCACGAAAGGTAACGGACATTACAGCTGGTGGACACACTGGGCGAATGCTCGAGCACGTAATGTTGGTTGGAGGATAGACTACTGGCTGGCTTCTAAGTCACTCGAATCACACATCATTAAATCAACTATTCACCCAGATGTCATGGGCAGTGACCATTGTCCAGTCAGTATTGAATTGGATTTCTAAAATGTCAGATGCCCAAAAGCCTTTCGCAGTTTTCGACATAGACGGCACTTTAATTAGGTGGCAGTTATATCATGCAGTCGTACAGAAGCTTGCCAGCGCAGGGCACCTTGGTCCTGACGCCAGACTAACGCTGCGTAATGCACGAATGAAATGGAAGAATAGGGAGCACAAAGAAGCATTTCATGATTACGAGCGAACTCTCATTCAAACATATGAGGATGCACTACCAACTCTTAAGCCTGATGATTTCGACAGGTACGTTGAGGAAGTCATAACTGAATATAAAGATCAGGTATATACCTATACCAGAGACCTCATTAAAAATCTAAAGGCCAAAGACTATGTAATGCTTGCGATCTCAGGCTCACATCAGGAACTCGTCCGAGCCATTGCACAGCATTATGGTTTTGATGACTATGTGGGAACTAATTATAATCGAACTACAGAATCTTTTTCTGGGGAGAAACAACTAGGTAGCGCAGATAAGAAAAGTATTTTACAGAAACTTATTGCTAAGCACTCACTAGCAAAAGAGGGAAGTATAGCGGTCGGAGATAGCTTAAGTGATGCCGCCATGATGGAACTAGTTGAACAGCCTATAGCATTTAATCCAGACCAGAAACTTTACGATCGAGCTCGTAGTGAGTCTTGGAAGATTGTTGTTGAACGTAAAAATGTAATCTATGAAATGGAACCCCATGGCACCACGTACTTATTGGCATAAACAGGGAGCTAAACCACTATATCCTGATGTTATCTGGAGTAAACCAGAGAACAAACAAGCATCTGGAAAGTTACTCATTATCGGCGGTCACGCCTATGGCTTCTCTGCACCTGCAATTGCTTACCAGGAGGCCGTAGCTGCGGGAATCGGTAGTGCCCGAGTCTTAATTCCTGACCATATAAAAAAACAGCTGGAACACTTTCAGGGTCCATCTCTTGAAATATCCTACGCTCCAAGTACGCCAAGTGGCAGTTTTGCAAGTAGCGCTCTAGCTGAAATGCATGACGCAGCTTCATGGGCAGATAGTATTCTTTTGGCAGGTGACCTTGGGAAAAATAGTGAGACTGCAATAGTGATTGAGAAACTACTGCGCGCAACACAACGTGCCGTCACAATAACTCAAGACGCTGCAGAATATGTAATTATGCATCCCGAGACAATACTAACGCGAAGTAATACTGCTCTCGTCCTTAGTGTTACGCAGTTACAAAGACTATTTAAGAACAATAAGTCTCCTGTTGCCATTACGCATACCATGGACCTCATGCACCTTATAGACGCACTCCATGATTTCACACAAGATAATCCAGTTGCGGTTGTAGTACGCCATCAGGACACTATGCTTGTAGCCTATGGCGGGGATGTAAGCTCAACTATCTACCCACACTACTCTGAGACAACCTGGCAAATTCCTGTAGCATCCCACATAGCAGTGTGGTGGTTACAAAATCCAACTAAAGTTTTTCAAGCGATGACTTCAGCGCTAATACAAATCGACGACTAGGTATTCTTTACAGCTGGTGCCGCAGGACGGACTTGAACCGTCACGAGATTGCTCTCACAGGATTTTGAGTCCGGCGTGTCTACCAATTCCACCACTGCGGCTTCAGATATAAAGAATGTTATCTTTACGACAGGGGTAATTATACCATATTTGTAGTAATACTGTCCGATCAGTGACTGTATAACATAAGCATTTTGTTCTCCGTTTTAGGTATAAAATAACGTATACTAAAGAGTAACGCATATGTCGAACACTACTGACCATACCGATACAAACAAGAACGCAGATAGCCATTCAGGACAAGCTGCAGATTTAATTCGTCAAAAAATAGATAGCCTGTACCAGAGCGAGCCAAGTGCCAGCGAAGAAATTGCTGAGAGTTTTGATCCAACCGTAGCATCCCACTCAAAGCACCAACGCTTCATGCAACAGCTTACTAAATCCGGAAAATCACTAGCAGACATACAGACAGCTTGGCATCAATACTACGCGGCTCTGCCTGACAGTGAGAAACATGATGTTTGGCAAGAATTTTATAATCAACATGGTAAGCAAGATGTCTCCCAGTATGCAACCAAACCAGTAGTCCAAACACCAGTTAGCCACAATACAAAGCAAACACAATCCACGAAGCGGTCTGTGAGTGATCTAAAGAAACAGTTACTTGCAGCGCCTCGATCAAAGTCCAAAGGAACCCTTAAGGCAAAACAGCACTTTCAATCACTTCTATTTGGCCTGGCCATGGGAGCACTCGTCGTATTCATTATGTTATTTGGCTTATTCAACGACCGTTTTATTGCCCCGTTCATAAGTCCAAGCAAGCAGGTTAGTAGTACTCCAATCCTTATAGATAGTGCAACGACAGCAGTGGGTGCAACGCCAAAAATTATTATTCCTAAAATAAATGTTGAAATACCAGTCATCTACGATGAGCCATCGCTTCAAGAAGGGGCCATACAAAAAGCGCTTGAAAGAGGAGTAGTACATTACCCCAACACACCAAATCCAGGTGAACTAGGTAATGCAGTAATTTTCGGTCACTCAAGTAATAATATTCTTAATAAGGGTCAATATAAGTTTGCGTTCGTACTGCTTAATAAAATGGATATTGGAGATGTATTCTTCCTGACTAAAGATGGCGTACGTTATTCGTATAAGATATATGACAAAAAAATAGTTAAGCCCACTGACATTAGTGTTCTTAATGCTACGGCATCCAAGCCTGCAACAGCCACACTAATTACCTGTGACCCTCCTGGTAGTTCATTGAATCGCTTGGTTGTAGTGGGTGAGCAGATTAACCCTGATCCAAAGAACAATAAAGCTAGCACAATTGCCCAATCAACTGAGCAGGTAACAACTATTCCAAGCAACGCACCAAGCCTCTGGCAACGATTTACTGACTGGATCAGCGGGCTATTCTAGAAACTGTCTAGTTCTGTAGTGTAATTTTTAGATTACTTCTAGATAGTGACGTCTTTGTTGCATCATTAGTAGTTGGTGCAAGTGCGTACATTCGAGTGTAATCTCTATCGAAATAAGCTTGTGAGCCAGGAATGATAGGAACTAGAGTTTGCTGATTAATTCCATCGTAATCGACCACAACAACCTTATTATTGTTATTAATGACAATACGGTGCCCATCCATCCATAGCGCCTTATAGCTTAGCGGAATATCGAGTGGTGATTCAAAATATGTGCGACGAACTGTTTCAGCATCATAAAGTGCAAACTTCTTACCACTCTGCGCCATTATAAAACGAGCATTCGCAGAGAAAGATATATATTTTGGATCTTTAATAATAAGTGTCGTAAATAATGACGGACTAGCCTTAGGATCAGTAGAAGGATCATTGGCGGGATCTTTGTATATGTAGACCTTGCCCTGACTAACAACACCAACAGCGGCATAAAAATGGTCATCAAACTTAGCCATATCCAAAAGGTATGTATCGCTACTAAGTCCATTTCTAATGACGAATCGCTTATCTCCATCTTTTAATGTAACAGTTGCTTTAGTAGGGTCTTTTTCATCAACAGCGGCATATAATATAATTTTTTCAGCGTAGGACTTATAGCTCAAAACGTTTGATAGCACAGGCTGAATATTCTTTTCTTTGGTATCAACAAAGCTTAGTTTCTTTGTCGTTACATCGTAGAGGTATAATTTATCAAATTTTTTATCACGTAATGTCACTTTGGTTGGAGTAACATTGAGAAGCTTATTAATATTAATTGAGCTCTTAGGTGTATCTCGATCGAGAATAATGTACTCGAAAGTGTCACCATAATTATGTTTAAGAAGCACATGACGATTGTCTGAAGCCCACTCGACAAGTTCGTATCCTTGGGTAAGCGTGGTAGGAGTGAGAACACTTGAAGGCAAGGAGATTGTTTTTGTAGAAACTGTTGGATCACCGGCATCAAAGACGTCAAATTCAGTCATAGAACCGGGCTGTAATGCCAGTATCCATTTGCGATCGAGGCTTTGTGTTGAAAAAGCTGGAGCACTAGCATACGTTTTCTGATCCTTAGGAGTGAGCTTAGATGGAAACAGGAAAGGGTAGACTAATCGCTCGATAGTACTCCCTTCAAGATTGAAGGAACGAGTCCATGTTCGATAACCATCGCGCTTCAATTCAATCTTGTAAGGGCCGGCTGGTACAGTCAGTCGCTTATCAGTAGTCCCAGAATCTTTGCCATTTAATATAATCTGAGCAGGTTCAGGAGCAGCATCAGCGAATATTAGGCCATTCTGAATTACTTCACCAGTTTTACGGTTAAAATCAAAACCATAGGACTGTAGCGCCAATATTGCTGAAGTCATAAAAATAGCAATTCCAATTAGCGTATAGCCTATAAATAGGCGACGTTGGTGTTTTCTTTTTTTGTCGGGGTCTAGGAAATCCATGCTGTTTGTTTTTTTATATCCGTATGTTCAAGTATACCACGCATAATATCTTTATAAACAATATTTACATCCGATTAATATACGTTAATTAATCCTTGTCAGGTAGGCTACTTACAAGGTACTATTAATACATAAGCGTGAGCAGTAAAAGCATAGGCATAAACAAGGATCATTCGTGAGTGCACAAAGGGATACAATCGTTATTAACGGCAAGATGTACAACGCGGCATCTGGCCTGCCTATTCACCAGCCGATCGTAATTAAGCCTGCTAGTGCACCCCAAAAAGCAAAACATATTGATGGCATTATTCATAAGAAACCAGCAACACATTCAGTAGTTAAGAGCGAGGAAATGCCGAAACCGAAACCCCACGTATCCCGCAGCGCAACAGTTTCATCAAGCAAAGTACATGGTGCTCCTGAGCGATCAAAGACACTTATGCGTCAGATACTTAAAAAACCTGAGGTAGAGGCCGGATCTAAGACGGTCTCGCTTACTGCTCCCACTAATCAGCCCGACAGCATTATGATGCGCGCAAAGAGAAATTCTGCCCGCGAAGATCGTGCTTCTCACACTCCACGTCATGCTAAAGTGCACAAGTTTAAAAGTCACACTGGAGATCAAATCGTAACGCGTGTTGAAGAAATAGCTGTGCAGCCAGCGCCAGGTAATCAAGCAACGGAGTCAGAGAATAAAACAGAAGACCTTTCAACTGCTCCTCCAATGAATCTACGGAGTTCAGCTCCTACTCAAAAGCGAAATTCATTTGAAACTATGCTCCGTAACGCACCGTCTCCTGCGCCTGCTAACATTGGTGGACGAAAACATAAACGTAAGTCAGCGCACCGCGGACGCTCTGTCGTGGCAGCTATCGGAGTATTCCTAATCCTTGGTGGGTTCTTTACCTATTACAGCCTTCCAAGCATGCGCATGCAAATTGCTTCACGTAAGTCTGGATTCATAGCATCTGTACCTCGCTATAAGCCAAGTGGGTTTGGGCTTAATACAGCAATCCAGTACCAGCCAGGTAGAGTCATAATGCGCTACACCTCTGCGACCGACAATGGCAACAATTTTACGATCACACAAGAAAAGACAGCTTTAGATAGTGCGAGCATGGCTAATTCATACCTTGGCACAACGAAAGATAAGGCAGTAGAACAGAGCACTAATGGTCGTACCGTATACATCTATAACGGCTCTAATGCTACCTGGGTAGATGGTGGCATCTGGTATAACATTCAGGCTAACGCACAGCTTTCTACAGATCAGCTGCTGCGCATCGCTGCTTCAATGTAATTGTCGCTCACGGCCAATCACTGTATACTAACAGGGATGAAAGTACGTACACGATTTGCTCCAAGTCCAACAGGCTATATGCACGCTGGAGGTATCCGAACTGCACTATTTGCATGGCTTGTTGCACGCCAGAATAAAGGCTCCTTTGTTTTACGACTAGAAGACACCGACAAAGCTCGTGAAGTTGCAGGCTCAGACCAGCATATTATGGATTGTCTTAGAGCTCTTGGTATTGACTACGACGAAGGTCCAGATATTGGCGGTGAGTTTGCACCATATAAGCAGAGCGAGAGACTCGGTCACTACCAGGAATGGGCACAGCAACTTATAGATAGCGGCCGAGCATATGCCGACCCTTATACCTCTGAAGAAGTTGATACTTTCAGACAAGAAGCTCGAGCTAACAAACAGCCATTCCTATATCGGAACCACCGGCCAGAGAATCCACCCGTCTGGGATGGCACTCAGCCCCTCCGCTTTAAATCAGATCCAAAAAACTATAACTGGCATGATGAAGTTATGGGCGACTTATCTACCGGACCAGAAGTCATTGACGATATTATTCTTATAAAATCAGATGGCTATCCGACATATAACTTTGCGCATATTATTGACGACGCCGAAATGGAGATCAGTCATATTATCCGTGGACAAGAATTCTTAGCTTCTACTCCAAATTATTTAAACCTATACGAAGCATTAGGAATTGCGCGGCCAATGCTTGCAACTGTACCGCACATCTTAGGAGCAGACGGCAATAAAAAACTTGGCAAACGAGATGGCGCAAAAGATATGCTTGATTACATCAAAGAAGGCTATATGCCTGAAACGCTACTCAATTTTATAGCTACAATGGGCTGGAACGACGGAACAGAACAGGAAGTCTTTAGTGTCGACGAACTGATTGAAAAATTCAGTCTAGACCGAGTACAGCGTAGTGGCGCACGATTCGATGATCGACGTCTCCAATGGCTTAGCGGAGCACATATTAGGTCACTTGATATCTATACGCTTTACGACGCCCTGAAAGACTATTGGCCAAAGAGCAGTCATGGGGCACCTGAAGATTATAAGCGTAAGGTTGCAAGTCTTATTCAAGAAAGACTTAAGTACTTTACTGAAGTCCCGGTGCTCACTGAGTTCTTCTTTAGCGAACCAAAGACTGAAGATGTGCGTGATCTATTTAATGACCAGAAAAATAAGCAGCTTAAAAAACTCACCAACGAGGAAAAGCATGCGCAGCTAGCAGCAGCCCGAAAGATGCTACAAGACTCAGACTTCTCACTAGCTGATATCGATAGTCGACTAAATGCACTACTCAGCGAACTAGATACTAAACCGGGAATACTATTCAGTATTATCCGTATTGCTATCAGTGGCAGCCCTGCATCTCCAGCACTATTTGATACCCTTGCAGTTCTCGGTAAAGAAAAATCCATGGACCGCATCAAGCAAGGACTTGAATTGCTCGGTTAGCAATAGCATTTCTACACTATATACATAAGCGTTTGGTATACTAAAGAAATGCCGAACGACAAAATAAAAAAACAATTGAGTGACGAAGAGTTACTTAATGCAATTGGGCCAGATGATGATGCACCAGATGATCTCCCAAAACAGAAAAGAGCACCCTTGAAAAAACTAAAAAAATGGCTTCACAACTTAACTAAAAAACAGAAGGTAGCCTTAATAGCTATTTCGATTCTCGTTATAGTAGCGATTGCACTAGGCCTATTCTTTGTCTTCAAAAGTGATAAAAAAATAGTACTGCCTACAGTTAAGAAGACCGAAACTAAGAAAGTTGTTAAGCCAACGACTGAGCCAAGCCGGCTAACCGGTGTCACAATCACTCCAGAACTCAACCAGCGTGGTGTCGTTGGTATCATGATTGAGAATAGCCCTGATGCTAGACCACAGTCTGGACTTAAAGATGCTGGAGTTGTCTTCGAGGCAATTGCCGAAGGTGGTATTACTCGATTCTTAACTCTCTTTCAAGAGGCTCAACCAGACTACATTGGACCAGTCCGTAGCGTAAGACCATATTATCTTGACTGGCTCCAGGGATTTGATGCGCCAATAGCTCATGCCGGAGGAAGTGCAGATGGTCTAGCTAAAATACGAAATGAGAATATACCGGACCTTGATCAATTCGCTAACGGTGGCAGCTATATGCGCGTCAACACTCGATACGCTCCACATAACCTGTATACGACTATGGCTAAACTTGATGCTCTTCGGGCCGCCAAAGGCTTCACAACGAGCACCTTTGAGGGTTTTGCTCGTAAAGCAGAGGCCCCTGTGAATACTCCTACGGCTCGCTCTATTGATTTTAATATCTCATCATTCCTCTACAGCCCACATTACGACTACGATGCAGCAACAAATACCTACAAGCGAAGCCAGGGAGGCAGACCCCATACTGATGAACGAAGTGGCATACAAATAGCCCCTAAGGTTATTATCGCTAACGTTATGTCTTACGGTATTGCATCCAATGGAGTTAATAGTAATTACAATACGATTGGTAGCGGTAAGTCTTATATCTTCCAAGATGGCACAGTAACAATTGGAACCTGGGAGAAGACAGGATCTAAAAACCAAATGGTCTTTAAGGACTCTAGTGGTAAAGTTATCAAACTTAACCCTGGTCAGACATGGATCAGCGCAGTTGGATCAGCTAGCGGTGTAAGTTACAAACCGTAGGCAACACAAATACTTTTCGTTATACTAGTTAATAGCGATGTAGGTACTGGGATTAATATCACTTTCATCTGCAGGCTTTATATTTTATACAAATCCGTTTATTGATTATCTGTGGACGCAGTAGGGCCTCAATGGCACCTCGGTCATTAATCGCAGCATAGTTCAAGCGTCAAGAGTACGTATCATCTTGGCAAGCTCTCTTTTATACAATAAGCCAGGTAGCACCTCGAGAATAGGGCTATTTGTGAATTCTGCGTTTGCAGAGTAAGGATACGATATGCGCGAAAAAATTAACGAATCAGTGAGTGTCGTCATGTATTACAGTGCGAAAAAACGCGTTGCAGCACCCCATACTATTAGCTGGCGTAATACGGAATACAGAGTAGGGAAGATAGGCTATCACCATACTATTACTGAAGGTAAGATACTCCATCACATCTATGAGCTAGTCGATACTCAAGAATCTTTATGGTTTAGGCTTAATCTTAATACTAATACACTTCAGTGGAACCTTGAGGCGGTGCATGATGGAAATACCCATTAACTATAACCCTCCACAAATAATGCACATCGATCTTAATAGTTGCTTTGCGATCATTGAACAACAAGCTAACCCACTACTGCGAAATAAGCCGGTGGCTGTTGCCGCCTATGACTCTCCAGGAGGTATGGTCATAGCATCTTCATATGAAGCGAAAGCACTGGGCATTAAGCTGGGTGTTAACGTCCGTGAGGCTCGACTCTTGTCTCCAGACGTTCATGTTATGACGCCAGACCCTGAAAAGTACTTCAATGCTCATAAACGGTTTAAAGAAGTGCTCTTAAAGTACACGAGCGATGTGACTCCTAAATCTGTCGATGAATTCGTTATCGACTTTCGGGGTTCACGGGCATTGCAGGCGGGACGCAGCCTTGAGGACATTGGTATGCAAATCAAACAGGACATTAAAGATGCGCTGGGGGAATATGTAACAGTCAATATTGGTATTGGACCTAACCGCTTTCTTGCAAAACTAGCAGCAGGCCTAAATAAGCCAGACGGCATGGACCGAATAGACGGGAATAATCTCAGGGATGTATACGCCGGACTAGTACTAACTGATCTTCCGGGCATTAATGTCCGTTACGAGGCACGGCTTAATATTGCTGGCATCTACACTCCAATCCAGTTTCTAGATGCTCCCGCGCTCATGCTCCGTAAACGAGTCTTTAAAAGTATTGTTGGATTCTATTGGCATTTGAGGCTTCACGGCCATGAAGTCGACACGATTAAATTTGGCCGGAAATCTTTCGGTCAGCAGTACGCACTTTCTAAGAAAACACGAGATAAGCAAGAACTTTCGCGTTTACTCATGAAGCTCTGTGAGAAAACAGGCAGAAGACTTCGAGGGCAAAATTATATTGCATCCGGTATTCATCTATGGCTTGGATTTGAAAATAGAATGCACTGGTCTAAAGGTAAGCGAGTACGGGCCGACATATATTCTACCCAGGACATTTATCTTCATGCTCAAAAACTTTTAAACGAAGCTTTGATACCCGCTAGAGTCACCAACATTGGTATTACAGTATTTAACCTACGTCCATCTAATCCACAGCAAATGGGCCTCTTTGACGATAGCCGGCTTGATACGAAATCACTTGCTCGGGCTGCCGATATCGTAAATGACCGATACGGTGAGTTTACGATCGTACCAGCTTCTATGGCTAATATGCAGGACGTTATTATTAAACGTGTAGCCTTTGGTAGCACGAACGACCTATAAAGGATAGAATGGGAGCATTATGAAACTACATATCGTTACCATTGGCAGTCCTAAGCTAGACTACGCGCAAACAGGCTGGAAGCTCTATATAGATCGGCTACAGCGCTACCATACGGTACGCATTACGCATATCGCCGACAACAAGAACGATAGTGAGCACATAGAAGCTGCAATCGGTTCAGGCTATAGCGTTGCGCTTGTTATCGATGGACCGCAAATGAACAGCGAAGCACTGGCAGCTTTCATTGATAAAAGAGCCAACGTCGCTCAAGAGCTCTGCTTTATAGTTGGTGGCCCTGATGGACTCCCGAAAAAAGTTATTGACTCAGCCGACAGACAATGGGGATTGTCTGAACTGACGTTTCCACACGATTTAGCAATGGTTATACTTGCGGAAACATTGTACCGAGCAAGCACCATCTCAGCAGGACAACCGTATCACCATTAAAACTTGTGGACACCTCGAGAGTTCTGAGGATTAACTTTAGATAAACGAATAGAAAGGCGATAACGGAAAATTGGAATCGTCACTACTGCTATATGGTGGAACAAGCTGTAGTTAACGTTTGGGTCAACGCTTAGTAATGGCTTTTTATGCCTCCGGTAATCTAGGTAAACATATACCATTACAGCAAGAACGATAGCAATAAGAACGGCAAGTATAATTAATATTTTCATGATTGTCATATCTATCATATCATCTGTTGGTGTATTTTTTCATGTGATGAGATTAAAAAAGTAAGCTAAAGAATAAGTGGACGAGTATAATAAATACTGTTCGTATAAACATAGCCTATACTACTTATAAACAATAAAGGGATGATATGAGCACAGAAACAATACCGCAATCCAATATACAACCAATAAAGCCTGAAGATATTATGCCAGAGGCAATTAATGACCCCATTGACCCTGAGGTAGCGGAAGGTGTAGGTGAAGTTGCAGTCAGTTCTACTCTTGATACATTACGGAGCCCTGAGGCTATTGAAAAACGAGTAAGAGAGGCCTTGGCCAAGGTTGATTTTGAAGAGACACCTCAAATGAAAGAGGCACTGACTCAATATTTTGAAACAAATTATGCTTTGGTATCAACAATAGATAAAAGTATCACAGAAGACCCCAAGACTTTGTCTGAAGAACAAAAAGTCGAGCGACAGACTGAACTACAGTCTATCGTTGACGCAAGCAATGAAAGTGGTCTAGACACTCAGCATCTATATGAGGCTATGGTTGGATATGGCAACATGCCTCCAGCAATCACACGAATTGCTGCGCCCTTACTTGCAAAAGTACGCCTCGAGAGATTGGCCAATCCAGAAGATCCAAAGCTTGAGTGCGTAGAGCAAATGTTGCTCATAGAATGCAGCGCCTCTTTATTTAGCGAAGCAAGTGTTGGCGTTACTTCGATTGGTGAAGAAGAGATTGAAATAGTCAAAGATATATTTTCTCGAGTAAAAAATGTCGTTACAGAGTCACCCCATTTTACTGACTACGGTGCTGTTCGTATGTCTTTTGGTGATGTAAAGTATGGTCTTGTAGAGAATAGAAAAATATTTTTGCCGGTTCTAGAAAGGCCTACAGCTTCAATAGATAGAGCGACTGAGCGTTTCTGGAATGATGTTCGCCATGCGGGGCAACTGTTATTCCATAATTCGAGCGATATTACTAAGACACGGTCAAATGGCGAAATCCTAACTAGGAGGATGCAAAAACAAAAAAATGGAGAGGTACAGGTACAAACTGCTGAATCATTAGGTGATCATTTACATGCGCCTACGGTGCATTGGAGTGAGTCATTTGATCCGACAGGATATAAAGGGGGGACTAAGACTGGTGGAACGATAGCACTTCCTATTCGCGAAGTTATATCCTCAGCTCCTTTCGCAAGAGATGCTGAATATGGCGTACTACGAATGAAGCAGGATCGCAAGGCGCAAGTTATTAGTCGCGTAACAAGCCCACCTAGCATAGGAAGTATTGGCTCAGGATCATCAGACGGTCAAGGCGTAGGGGGAATAGACCGCACATTTTATTCATCTCCAATCGATTCAACTCCTGGAGCGCCAACAGAGCAAGCCCCTGATGCTCACGGATTTAGACTGTCAAAGAACGATTTCGCCATAGCAATAAGTGAACAAGAGCTACAGACTGCTCAACTCTCTGGCGTCGGGGAAAGTTTTCCTCAAATTGTAAAAATAGACCAGAAACCCATTAAGGTGAGTACAGATATCGAGGAGATGGATAGACAAATTGAAGCAAATAAAGCATTGCTTAGGGTAGGAATAGATGCCTTGCAACAAACAAGTATAGATCGTTTCCCAGATGAATTCGTGATTCCTATAAGAGCGGGTGGAATATTTAACTTTAACGTGCCAGACGATGGTGAGAACAAAGGAAGACAGCGCGCTAAATTTACTAAAATTGTAGCATAAATATTTAGAAATCTATCTTAGTATAAGTTCGTTATAAAATTTTGGTGACCCCGGCGGGATTCGAACCCGCGATCTTCTGGATGAGAACCAGATATCCTAACCACTAGACGACGGGGCCATTGTCGTATGTGAACGTGCAAATTCTAACAGATTTACAGAGATACGTCCAGATCAATAACAGTGGTTGTGACTATCACATGAGTCTGTCATAATTGCTTATGGTAATATGCCAAATTCAGTAAAACCTACCACTAATCCACCCAGTTCTGCCGAGAAGATAGGGTGGGTACTATTCGTGTTTATAAGCCAATTTGTGGTAATTTTCTTGCTGTTTAACATTGGCTCAAAGGGTAGTAGCACTGCAATAGGCATAATCTTTGCATTATTTGCGGCTATATTATTATCCGCAATAAGCCTAGGTATTTCACAAGCTCGGCTTTCTCTTCCTGGTCAAACGGCTTCAAGAAAGACATCAGACAATAGTCCAGTACATTCGATCCTAAGTGCCCCACAGAACCAATCAGATAATATTTTGGAATCCGTTTCTGATGGTATTGTGGTTACTGACGAAACTGGCAAAATTACAATGCTAAACAATAGTGCTGCTCAAATTGCTGGATGGAACCCGCAAGATGCCCTAAACCTTGACTACCATTCAGTATTTGCATTCTCGGATACCAAAGGTACTCCATATACAGATCAGCAAAACCCGTTTAAGAAAGTCTTTGATACCGGTAAGCCGATTAAGGATGATGCTGCTTTTGTAACGACACACAGCAGCAAGAAAAAAATAGCTGTGAGCATGAGTGTATCTCCAATGCTAGATGAAATGGGAGCAGTAGTTGGTACTGTTTCTATAGTTCGTGACGTAAGCGAGGAACGGGAAGCTGCTCGGCAACGTGCTGAGTTCATAAGTACTGCAAGTCACGAAATGCGTACTCCAGTTGCAGCAATCGAAGGATACTTGTCCCTAGCGCTTAACTCTAATGTTTCCAAAGTGGATGATAAGGCAAGGTCATACCTAACCAAAGCTCATGATGCGACACGCCACCTTGGAGATCTATTCCAAGACCTTTTGACCAGTTCGAAAGCAGACGATGGAAGACTTACAAACAACCCTGAAATTATTGAAGTAGGATCTTTCATAGCAAAACTGACTGAAGATCTGCGCTTTGTTGCTCAAAAGAAAAGCCTTACTGTTGAATACGTTCTAGGATCAACTGGAGCCTCTGTAGGTAATTCTAGCAAGTTAGATGGGAGCACCAAGGTCATTCAGCCGCTCTACAATATCTACGCCGATCCAGAGCGACTTCGTGAAGTTATTACAAACTTGTATGACAATGCGGTTAAATATACCAATTCAGGAAAGATATCCATCGGTCTAACGGGAGATGCTAACGTCGTACAAATATACGTCAAGGATACTGGAGTTGGTATGGCGCCTGAAGACGTACCACATCTATTTCAAAAGTTCTACCGTCTAGATAATAGCTCTACTCGTACAAGCGGAGGAACTGGTCTTGGGCTTTATATATCTCGCAAAATCATTGAATTATATAACGGTCAAATATGGGCCGAGAGCGAACTAGGCAAGGGTAGTACGTTCTTTATTAATCTGCCTAGACTTAGCAATCAGCGCTACGCCGAGCTTAGTACTAAAATGACCCCAACCGCAGTAGAAATCAGTAAAAAGTGAAATTTATTACAAGCCAGTTATGCTACAATGTAATTAAAATAAGCATATGAGGGAATACACTACATGGCAAAAATAATGCTCGTCGAAGACGATACAAATCTCTTAGAAATATATGGCGCACGACTTCTTGCAGAAGGCTATGAAGTAGTATCGGCTAAAGATGGAGAAGAAGCATTAGCTATGGCAGTCAAAGAAAAGCCAGACCTAATAATTAGCGATATAATGATGCCAAAGATCAGTGGCTTTGATATGTTAGATATCCTTCGTAGTACACCTGAGACCAAGAATACTAAAGTAATTATGATGACAGCCCTTAACCAAGCAGAAGATAAAGAACGTGCTGACAAGCTTGGTGCAGATCGTTACTTAGTAAAATCTCAAGTTACCCTAGAGGATGTCGCACAGGCAGCTAAAGAAGTTCTTGGAGATCTAGCGCCTGCACCAGCACCAGCTGAGGTAGCTGAGCCAGCTGAGGTAGCTGAGCCTGCTGCACCAGCTGAGCCAGTGACGCCTGCACCAGCTGAGCCAGCTAAAGCAGCTGAAAAGACTGAGTCAATCATGCCAGAAGTACTAACGCCAACGGCTGAAACCGCTAAATCAGTGCCTGCCGAAATGCTACCGCCAGTAAAATCTGATTCCAACAACTCTTCTCCAGGACATACAAAAGTAATTAAACCAATTAATGACATTAACGAACGGAGCGACGGCTTGAAAAAACTCATAGCTGAAGCGGAAGCGGAGGATCAGACAACCTCAATTCCTGACGTCACACCGCCAGTGGCTCCGGCAATGCCTACAGCAACAACAGGACCAGTTCAAATTCCTGTCATAGTGCCGCCAGTAACGCCACCTACTCCTCAGGCCTAATCTCTAGTACACTAGTACAATGCGAATCAATAAATATGTAGCCTTAGCAACAGGCATATCTCGAAGAGCTGCGGACCAGGCAATAACCTGGGGCCGTATTTCAGTTAATGGACAGCCACCTTTGTCTGCAGGCTATTCAGTCCAGGAAAACGACGTTGTTTGCCTAGATGGTAAGCCGTTATCGATTCAAGAGACATTTACTACAATCATGCTCAATAAACCAACTGGGTACGTCGTAAGCCGTGATGGTCAAGGCAGTAAATCAATTTATGAACTTCTTCCCGAAGCATACCACTCCCTTAAGCCAGTAGGCCGTCTAGATAAAGCTTCTTCAGGTCTATTATTACTTACGAATAATGGTGAACTTGCCAACCGACTTACTCATCCTAGTTATAACAAAGATAAGGTCTACGAAATAGAACTATATGTGCCCCTTAAACAAGAGGATAAGCGGGCCATAGAAAAAGGTATAGAACTAGAGGATGGCAAGAGTGCGCTAAGGCTTACTGGGTCAGGTACTTCGTGGACTGTAACAATGTCAGAAGGCCGTAATCGACAGATTAGACGTACATTCGGTGAGCTAGGCTATACAATCTCTAAGCTGCACCGAATTCAGTTTGGGGATTACATGCTCAAGGGTACGGCAGTCGGAACCAGCAGACTCGTCAGCGAAGACTAGCCAACAGAGGTATTTTGTGGTAAAATAAGCGACAATGGCAAAGAAATTACCAATCGTCGCTATTGTTGGCCGCGCCAACGTAGGTAAATCGACGTTATTTAATAATATTCTACGACGCAGAGAAGCTATTGTTGCAAATGAAGCGGGTACAACCCGAGACAGCATCATGGCAAAAGCATCGGTCTATATTGACGTACCCCAAGTGGTAACCGAAGAAGAAGAAAAACCATCTCGAAAAGTACGCCGAACAGATGGTTCACAGCAAAAATGGCGCACTAGTATCGAGCGTGAAAGACAAGACTTCTGGCTCGTCGATACAGCAGGTATGAAAGATGCTGAAGATGATTTTGAGTTTACAATTCAGGAGCAAATCACTCAGGCTGCAGATAGCGCAGATGTTATCTGGGTAGTTATTGAAGGAAGCACGATTATTACAGAAGAAGATCGTCGTGTTGCAAAAATGGCACTGAAAACAAAGAAGCCTGTCTTGCTTGTTGTAAACAAGATGGACAAGGCTGGACACAAGACACACAGCGATTTTCAACGCCTTGGTATTAAAGAAATCATCCTGGTTAGTGCTTCACAAAATTCAGGAATAGATGAGCTCTTAGAATGCTTAGTAGAGCATATCGGCAAAGCTAGACTTGAAGAAGATCCAAATCGACTACATATAGCAATCCTTGGCCGACCAAATGTTGGTAAGTCTCAGCTCTTTAATACTCTTGCCAAGAAACAACAGGCAATAGTTGCCGATAGAGCAGGAACAACCCGAGATATTAACCGTACAATCGTGAAATATCAAGGTCGAGAAATCGAACTCCTAGATACTGCAGGAATCAGAAAAAACGGAAAAATCGAAGTTGGCATCGAACGCTTTAGCGTTATCCGTAGCCTCAGCGCAATTGAACAGGCTGATGTATGTGTCATGCTGATGGACGTTAATGAACTGAATGTTCAGCTTGATCAGAAGATTGCTGGCATGATCAAAGAAGCAGGTAAGGGCCTCATACTAGTGATCAGTAAATGGGACAGTATTGATGATGATAAAACTGCCTTTACCCGAGATTCAATGGCCGCACAAATCCGTCACAACTTTGCCTTTGTGCCATGGGCTCCACTCGTTATCACAAGCTCCGTAACGGGTCAGAATGTAACTAAACTCTTTGAATTAGCTCTTGAAATTGATGAACGACGAAAACAAAAATTCACGACTAGCGAGCTAAACAGGTGGCTACGTAAAGTTGTTAGTATGCACCCTCCAGCAGGACTTAAGAACCGAACACCAAAACTTAATTACATAGTGCACGAAGACGATAATTCTATTCCAAGCTTTAAAGTCTTTGGTTCTCATACGAAGTTTCTCCACTGGAGCTATAAGCGTTTCATGGAACGTAATCTACGTGAGTCATATAACTTTGAGGGTAGTGCAATCCATTTCTGGTTTATCGAAAAGCATGTGACCCATAAACATGGCACACGACCAGAAGAAGAATAAATATTGCTCCATAGGGCATTAATACGCCATAATACAGTTTAGTTATGGGATTATTTCAAAAGAAGATACATTCAGACGTAAAACATGCTCCTCTATACACCATAGGAGGCCAGCAGACGCTGTTGATCGTCGGACTTGGTAATCCAGGTGATTCTTACGCAGGAACGCGTCATAATGCCGGATTTGACTGCTTAAACGCTTTTGTAGCTGGTCATGATGAATTTGGACAGTGGGTAACCAAAAAAGACTTATCTTGTGATATTGTCAGTGGTATTTTTGGCGGAACTAGAGTCATAGTCATTAAACCTACAACTTTCATGAATGATAGCGGGCGAGCAGTTCAGGCAGTTCAATCTTTTTATAAAATAGCCAATGCTCAAACTATTGTCGTTCACGATGAGTTAGCACTACCGTACGGTCAGATCCGCACCAGCATTGGTGGTAGTTCGGCAGGACATAATGGCATTAAGTCGCTCATCTCTCATTGTGGCGAAGATTTTGGTAGAGTTCGAATAGGTATTGATAATCCAGATAAGCCTAATGGAGACACTAAAGATTTCGTACTAAAACCTTTTAATAGTAGTGAAAAAGCTCACACATCTGCGCTCCTACGAGAAACAGAAAGTATACTTATTGAATCAGTTTTCCAGCACAAATTGTCTACTGAAACTAGATCATTTATTATCGGTTAGCGATTCTCTAACCGCAATATGATCACTAAGATAATCAATAGTTACTAGAGTCCTATGCTCGGAAGCAACTCCCATATGCCATGCCTGGTTAAGGCTACGTGGCTCTTGGTTCACGGAGTTAATATTTTGTCGTAATAGTATTGCATCACCAGGTCCATATGTCGTTTGAAAACGCGGCGTATTATTGATGTCATATGGTTCAGTATCGCAAGAAAATAGGGCCCGTGACCCTAAGTATGGAACTAGAAGTGATACGCCTTTGCGAGCAGTACTATCTACATGAGCCTCCATGGCTGATCCAATATTGGGATAGGGGTCGATAACATCTACAACTAATTTGCTATCTTCAAGGTCTCTGATATCCAAAAGGTTCAAAAAACCTACAATCTCGGGCATTCTTGTCGATAATAGAGCGGGGGATTGAGGAACGCCTTTGTCTCTTAGAAGATTAAGAGATTCTTCTGAAATAATTCGTGATAATTTTGCGGCGCCGTATTCTAGACAACACTCAAGAGCGTCCACACTAAAACCGGAGAAGGCGATACGCGATTCAGGCAAGGTATGGTCTATCATCCATAATAGATTGCCATACTTTTATAAAAACAAAAAGAGCCTCTAGAGGGGGTGGGCACCGCTAGAGGCTCATTACACCCTTCAACCCACCCGAGTGAAGCATCAGAACCTAAAATATATAATGGCCTGTGCCGCCTCGATTAAAAATCGAGATCATCTGTTCGACTCACTTTGAAATCGGGACCACCATCTGTAAACAGTCGGTGGGTGCTAGTTAAAGGGGTTAGTTTGTTTTAGAGCGTGAACTTGGTAAACCAAGAACAACGAAAGATAAGTGGAGGGTAACAACTTAAGGCTCTAACGCTCTAAAACAATCTAACAATTGTTAGAATTTGGGGTAGAAGGTACGTAAAACCTAAAAAATAGGAATTACAAGTTGCAATAATAACAAAAATATTTCATAAAGTCAATACCATTATGTATTATTGTGTATTTCGCAATATAGTGTTTATCTATGCATAACGATAAGCAGTATACGAAAGATGGGATTAGAACAGTGTGAATTGATTGAATAAATTTGCATTTGTTATCTAATTCATATAATCTTACGCTTTGTTATTAATAAAGAAACGTTATACTTAAGCAATATGTCAAAGAACCTTGTTATCGTAGAGTCCCCAGCAAAAGCTAAAACTATCGAGAAATACCTCGGTAGTGACTTTGTCGTTAAAAGCAGCATGGGCCACATTCGTTCGTTACCAAGCAAGAATGGCAGCATAGATGTTAAAAACAAATTCGAACCTATATTTGAGATTAATCCAGACAAAAAGAAAACTATTGCTGAACTTAAAAAACAAGCAAAAACTGCCGATACTATCTGGCTCGCATCTGATGAAGACCGAGAAGGAGAGGCTATTGCTTGGCATTTAGCTGAAGTATTAAAGCTTGACCCTAAAACAACCAAACGAATTGTATTTCATGAAATTACTAAAAATGCGCTCGATCACGCTATTAAGAACCCACGAACAATAGACTTACCACTTGTTGAAGCTCAGCAAGCTCGTCAAGCTCTTGATTATCTTGTAGGGTTTGAATTAAGTCCTGTACTATGGCGAAAAGTACGTCCTCAGCTTAGTGCAGGAAGAGTGCAGAGCGTTGCCGTAAGACTTGTCGTCGAGCGTGAGCGGGAAATTGAAAAGCACGATGCAGAGTCATCTTATAAGGTGACTGCTGAATTAAAGCTAAAAGATGGCACAGAACTACTCGCAGAAGCTAGTAAAAAGTATCAGGATGCAGCCTCAGTACTGAAAATTCTTGAAGCATTTAATGAAAGTGAATTCAGTGTCTCAGATATTAGTCGCAAACCAAGCATCCGAAATCCATCGGCTCCATTTATAACTAGTACATTGCAGCAAGAGGCGAGCAATAAGATAGGCTTTAGCCCTCGTACGACCATGCAGCTTGCCCAAAAGCTATACGAAGCAGGATTAATCACTTACATGCGTACCGACTCTGTAGCGCTTTCTAAAGTAGCGACTGATGCAATGAGTGAATATATAGTTAAACGCTATGGCCAAGATTACTACCAATTTAGAACTTTTAAATCTAAAAGTGCCGGCGCACAAGAAGCCCACGAAGCGATTAGACCAACAAATATTAAGGTAGAAGAGGCTGGGGCCGATGCGCAGCAGTCTAAACTATATAGTCTTATCTGGCGTCGAACTATTTCCACGCAGATGCAACCAGCAAAACTAGAGAAGACAACTATTAGCATAACTGCCTCAAAAACTAAAGAAGTCCTCGAGGCCAAGGGAGAAGTAGTTATTTTCGATGGCTACCTAAAAGCTTATGGGCGGAGTAAAGATGATTCTCTTTTGCCGCCACTCGAAGCAGGTGACCCACTTACATTAGTCAGCGCAGATGGCCTTGAAAACCTTAGTCGTGGACCAGCACGCTACACAGAAGCGTCTCTTGTGCGCAAACTTGAGGAAATGGGTATCGGGCGTCCAAGTACCTATGCAAGCACTATTAGCACCATCCAGACACGAGGCTATGTTGAACGCAGCGATCTTGAGGGACAAGAAAGAAATATTCAGCGCATTACCCTAAAGAAGGGCAAAGTTCTCCAAACTGAAGAGAAAATAGCCTACGGAAAAGATTCCAATAAACTGTTCCCGACAGACACAGGGAAAGTTGTGACTGATTTTCTAGTTAAACACTTCAGTGAAGTTATGGATTACGATTTCACAAAAACAGTAGAGCAGGATCTAGATGAAATAGCGGAAAACAAGAAAAACCGCGTTGAAGTACTTGAAAAGTTCTATGGACCTTTCCATAAGCTAGTAGAGGCAAGTGCCGATATTTCCAGAGCAGAAGCAACGCAAACACGCCACATTGGAGATGATCCAAAGGGTAAAGTACCAATTTTTGCACGATTTGGGCGCTACGGACCAATGTTGCAGCGAGGAGAGCAATCAGATGACCCAAAGCCTACGTTCGCTCCGCTACCTACAGGAACAAAGATAGAGACAGTAACACTCGAAGAAGCACTTGAAATGTTCAAGCTACCGCGCTTAGTAGGTGAGACTAAGGAAGGTTTACCGATTAAAGCCAACATCGGACGATTTGGTCCATATATTCAAATAGATAAGCTATTCGTATCAATAAAGCCACTTGATCCTATGAAAATTACACTAGAAGAATCATTAGATCTATACGCTGAAAAACTTAAAAAAGAAGCTGAAAAGAACATTAATGACTTCGGTGACGGCGTAAAAGTTCTTAATGGTCAATATGGCCCATATATTACTAATGGCAAGAAGAACGCCAAGATACCGAAAGATGTTGAGCCTAAGAAAATTACCCATGAACAAGCGATAAAGCTACTCGAAGAAGCTCCAGATAAAAAACGCTTCACACGACGCAAAAAGAAAGCTGCTTAAACCAACCGATCATTGTATTTTTTTCTGTGTTTTTCCACATATTTGTATCTATTCCAAGTCGATTTTACAGTAATACAAACAGATAACTTTTATGCGGAATATGCTACTAGCTGATAGAATATGGTTACGAGAATACATATTTGACTTATACCCAGTATAGTTATATAATTGTATAGAAATTTGTTAATAATTATAACAGGTTAGGGAAACACCATAATGGCAGAAACAGCACAAACCGGAACAACTACAATGGAGCAGATGGTTAAAGACGTCATCGCAACCATTGAACGTGAACGAGAGCGAGAGATTATCGAACGTCGTTTTGGTCTTTTTGATCGAAAAGAAACACTTGAACAGATCGGTGAATTACTTGGTATCACTCGGGAACGTGTCCGTCAGCTTGAAAAATCAGTAGTCATAAAGCTTAAAGCTGCTTCTGAATCCGACCTACCACACATAAAAGACTTTGAGGAAAAGCTAAAGAATCACCTAAATACAGTTGGTGATATTGCTCGCGTTAAAGTTCTGACAAGTCTTTATACCGGAGACAACGACAAGCTAACACAATCCAGAATCTCATTCTTGTCACATTTAAGCCCGTCACTACATGTTATTGAAGATAACGATCACTTCCATCACGCTGTTAGCATTAAAGCTACTAATGATGCAGCGCAGGTAAAAGCAAGCGTAGATAACATAATTACTTCTATCAAGAAGCTCGGTAAACCAGCTAAGATAGATGCTATAGCTAACGAAGCATCGATTAAAAGTGTCAAGAACGCAGCCGCTCTCGCAAGTACAAGCAAGCAGCTTGCTACCCTTAACGGACTATGGGGCCTCATTAAATGGCCACTAGTAAACCCTAAGAACATTCGCGATAAGATCTACGTTATCTTAAGTGTTAATGGCAAGCCTATGCACTTTAATGAGATCGCTAAAGCAATTAAGGGTTCAGAGTTTAAGCGCAAGAATGTGACTACTCAAGCAATTCATAATGAGCTAATTAAAGATGGACGCTTTGTACTTATCGGCCGTGGTATCTATGCTCTCAAAGAGTGGGGATACGCGAAAGGTACAGTAGCTGACATCATTACTGATGTATTGAAAAAAGCCGGTGAACCTCTTCATCGTGAAGAAATAGTCAAAAGAGTACTTGAGAGTAGGCACGTCAAGGAAACTACAATCCTTCTAAACCTACAGGGCAAGACTCAGTTCAAGCGAGTTGCAAAAGCAACATATACACTCAACGAAGCTTAAATATTTCAAAAAGGATATTAAATGTCCCTAGACCAAAACGATACCAGTTTACCAATTTTTGAAGTACAAGAACGCCGCCTGCTGATGAGTTCTGAGATGCAGCTTAGTTCTGCCTTACAGGATGGAGAAGATAGGTTTATACGCCCAGTATTTACAGCTGGCCCAAGCGATAGTGACCTTGAGACTAGACTCAAAAGCGCACAGCATGAATTTAGACTGCTGGCATACCACACGCAGACTGAAATAGTCCCTCATAGGTTTGGACTCTACCCGGCAGACAAAGTTCTAGAAAACTACTATAGAGCCCATGGCCAAAATGGACTTATACCAAGCGGTTATATTTTAGCCGCGGAAGTTGAGATAATACCGCACGAAGATTCGAGATTGCCAAAAATACGTCCCTATTCGATATGGCAGGGAATAAGGCGATATAAGCAGGCCTCAAATAAGCTAGCCGACCTAAGTGCAAGGCAGTTCGTTCAGAACAGCGATACTGGAGCTTGGACTTTCCTAGACATCGAGCCACTATTACGCGGTTAAACACTATACGAACATTTTACGAACACTATATATGGCAAAAGGCAGGATAGTCTAACCGTTAAGCCTTAAAGAACAAGATAGATAAGGGTGCGTAGGGTAAAGCACAATAAATACAAACAAAAAAACAGGGAGAAAACCAGGGTGAAATCGGTAGTGCGTTAAGTCTTAGGTACATACAAGACGTCGCACAATGTATATTTTGCGACTCACATATAGGATATAAAGAGACCTACTGATACCACTATTGTAGGGCACTGCTAGTGCATAAACCCTAACTAACGTATAAAACTAATAATGGTAGCCGCGCGTACTACTCTATAACAAGGCCTATACTAGCTGAGTCCTGGGATCTACAGTTACTATGCACATGTCGCAAAAAGTTTTCCACAACGTTATTTGCATTATTTGACTTTTGTTGCTTTATATATGCTTTTATATGTATCCTTTTATATATTTCTACACCCCCTTTTATTTGACTTATACCCTGTTTCATTATGGTTTTATACTAATTTGTAACACGCACTGATATTACTCATTGAACAAAATACGAACATTCTTTGTTAAAAAAGGAGGGGGAGGAGAAGACCATAACTCACGACCTTAGTGCGCAGTCTTCCTTGCCTAATTGTAGTTTCGGATTGTTTGCTATGGTCTATGAGTTACGTCTACTTGTAGAATATCTTTTCTTCTACACGGGCATCGATGTATTCTTTCACTGCTCCCTGCTCTGCCCGGAGTTTATTGTATATTGCAATAAACTGCCCTGCTGCGATCCTAGGATCACTCATTAGACTAAACTTCACAAAGTACTTTTGGCCAACAATTTCAACTCGTATCTCTGCAGCCTCCTTGGGTAGCTTGATGTTTGATACTGTAATCCCCTTAGCATTCAGTTGGTAAATAAGTGAGGTAATGAATGTGACGTCCTTTGTTGAAAGTACTCCCTTCCCTACTTTTATTGGAATGTTTGTATCATCGTTTACGGTTGGTAGATTAAGACTTGAGACTCCTGGTACATCTTTAAGCCGGGCAATAGCCTTACCGTTCTGGTTTAATACGAATACGCCATCTTGGCTAGTTATTAGAAGCTTAGGGTTATCTGAAACTAGCTCCACTAAAGGCGATCGGCCCATTATGGGTATAGTCATTGATACGACACCAAGTTCTGGGAATTCTTCTTTCATCCGATCTTCAAATTTGTCGGTACTGATAGTAAGTTTAGTTTTATTGAATATCGAATCGTTTAATATGCTATTTGCTTCATCCTGATAAACTTTTTGATCCCGTAGTAGCGGAGTTTTTTTACCTAGAGTCTTAATAGTAACTCTGTTGTTTAGTGTTAGTGCATAGAGGACGCTTACACCAATTGCAATTGCAGCAATTAAGGTCGGTATATGCTTCCATTTAAAAGCAACCGAACCTCGTCTAACAGGGGTCTCTTCCCTGCTCCGTGCTCCGGATTCATTGGACCTGTTTGCATGATAAGAGAAAAAGTTCTTCTGAGCTGAAGGGCTTGATATAGAACGTCTTGAATGTGTGCCCTCGACTTGTTTTTTATTTCGGCCTAGCACTACGCTCTAGTTCCGTTCGCTGTGCCTATTATAATCTCTGCAAGTTTTTCAGCAGCGGCAGTGTCAGCAGTATCATGAAAAGCCTCAGCAAGTTCCTTACGGGCGTTATTATCTTTAAGGAGATGTTCAATATCCCGAAGAAGTAGTTCTGGATTTTTAACGATTTGAGAGTCAGAAATAACCATAACGGCTTTGGACTTCTGTAACACTTCAGCGTTCTTAGTTTGATGACCACCTGTCAGCTGTGGGTTTGGAACGATAATACATGCCTTTTGTTGAGCAGCAAGTTCAGCCAAGCTATTTGCTCCAGCCCGAGAAATAACTACGTCTGCAGCACCCGTGTAAACATACATATCATCTATGAAGGGTTTGATGATAACTCGCTGTGCTGAATCCTGTACCTTATCGTATTGTTTGCGTACTTGGTCTTCGTTATTAGGGCCAGTAATATGAACTATATATAAATGCGGATAACGGGACAATAACTGCTTTGATATTTTTGTTATTGCTGTATTTAATCTTTGAGCACCCAGTCCACCACCAGTTACGAGAATAAGTTGAGAATCATTGGGAATACCAATGGATTGTAAATACTGGGATCGCTTACTGGCACTAACTGGTCGATACTGCTCACCAATAGGAACACCAACCTGGATCATCTTAGCTTTGTCATAGCTATAGTTCTCTACCGGCATTGCAACAGTATTTTTACGAGCCCAACGACTAATTATTCTATTAGCTAAGCCTGGAACTGCGTCAGAATCATGGGTCGTATATGGAATACCGCAGACTGCCGCTGCAAGACCAACTGGTACGCCCACAAATCCACCTTTAATAAAGATTGCATCAGGACGTTCTTTACGGATCATGCCTAGCGCCTGGAAAAATCCAATAATTACATAGAAGAAATCACGAATATTCTTAAGCAGTGTTGGAATATCAAAGATCTGCTTTATGCCTTCTCCATGATAGCGACGGAACTTGCCAGAACGAATAGAAAATACCTTTTCAATTGCTGGATCATTTTCTGGCAGATGAATTAAGGAATCGTTCTTACCTATTGCATAGATAAGCTTAGATTTTGGATATTTATGCTT
>CALRBD010000002.1 GCA_943353855.1 uncultured Candidatus Saccharimonas sp. | reverse complement strand
TTATCGTTAACTGGTTTAGCAGGTGACCATTCTAGTATTTTCTTTGCCCAGTACATTCTCATATAGCCGTGCATTTTTCCATTTTGTGTCAGCTGGTGCTGTGCTGCATTCCAGGCTTGATCTTCTGTCTCACCGTCCTCTAATTGTCGAAGTGTGTAGTTATGTTCTCTTTTGTCATCAGCATGCGATGCAAGAGTTTTTTTAGCCCAATCAGCTGCACCATCTAATGAATCATATTGGTTATTGAAGTAACAGTAGTTATCACTCAAAGCACTCCGTACATTAAGTTCTTCAATGAAAGCATCGGCATCCTTACGAAGAGTATGATCATGCTGTGCTGCATGCTCTACATCAATAAATGCACGTAAGCGTGATAATTGCCCAAAGTGCAGATATGGACTCAATTCACTTTGGTGCTCTAGTGATGGATCATTACGCCCAGCATCATAACCCCGAAGACCCTGTGTTATAAATTTTTTAAGGGCTTCTTGGGCTGCTTTTTCACCAGAAACAAAAGCTAAATCTTGAGAGTTACTTGGTATACGAGCAAGTAACTTATCGATTAATTCTTCCATCTCAACAATTTTTTTAACTTTTCCAGGCCATTTTAATTCTTGCTTTACGAGATGCTGCGGTTCATCAATATATTTATCGAGCAGTTTCTGAATTTTAGGACGAATCGTTCGCGCAGCAAATTCTTGCTTGTCACTCACTTCCAAGGTCGGAACAATGTTATGAGTATCAACAACATATACAGGACAGTCAACATTTTCTGCGATACCCTTCTGCATCCTTAATGGACCTTTTAGGGGGTTAAAATCAAAAAATATTGCAGCAGGCTTAAGATGATGAGCAATGCCAAGTAATGTTTCGGATGGCTTTCCTACAAGAAGCATGAAAGGTATATTCATTTGGCCAAGTTCTTGCTCGAGCTCTTTCAAACCTTTAAGCATCCACTGATAATGTTCACGAGCGCGATTAGATGAGCCATGGTGTAGGCAAAAAATAACTGCAAAGGGCACGTTCAGTTCCCGTGCTGTCCTGTAAGCCTCAAGCAATGCGTAGTTATCATGAGCCCTCTGGTCCCTGCCCATAACATATACAACGCACGTTTTACTCGATTGAGGTAACGCAAGTGTATTTAATGGAAATATGCGTCCTAGGTCATTCATACACATCTAGTGTATCAGACTTAATGTATCAGTTTATATATCTAATACTGGATAGAGCCGATGGTAGGCTTGCCAATTGAGATTTTTTGCTCAGGAGCAACATCCATACGACGTAACTGGTGCATGATACCCATTTTACCCATGATATCGCGTAGACGTTCTACACCATGATTACTATCAAAATCTGTCCGTTCTGCAAATCGCTCTATCTTACGTCCCGTAACGACAAAGTGGTTCTCAACTTTCTCTATAGTCCAACTATTCATGTTCTCTGGCAATCGTAGTGTAGGGATTACTTCTTGATCATCGATTTCTTTTTGAGCAGCTTGCTGTACATCTACAATCTTCTTGATTTCAAAGAACATTGGTTTTACGTTAAGGCCACTACTCGCAGATATTGCGAAAAGTTGAGTTCCTTTTGGTATGACTCGCTTCAGTTCTTTCATTTTTGCTTGAATTTGTTCGTCGTCAAATCCATCTATTTTATTAAGAACGACAACTTGTGGTCGCTCGGTAAGATCTACCTCATAGCCTTTTAGCTCTGCCTGAATTGTTTTATAAACTGAAGCTACATCTTCGTTATAAATATCTATGAGATGAACAAGTACTTTAGTACGTTCAACATGACGCAAGAAATCAATACCGAGTCCTTTACCGTCGCTTGCTCCTTCAATTAATCCGGGAACATCGGCAATTAGAAGACTGGAAGAGTTATCTAGATCAACAACTCCAAGATTCGGAATTAATGTCGTAAATGCATAGTCTGCTATTTCAGGACGGGCATTACTGACGCGTCCAAGCAATGTTGACTTACCAGCATTAGGCATGCCAATTAAACCGACGTCTGCAATAACCTTAAGTTCTAGATAGAGTTCAAGCTGTTCGCCCTTTTCACCTTTTTCAGCAACCCTTGGAGTTTGCCTGCGTGATGATACAAAGTGAGCATTTCCAAATCCGCCCTTACCACCATAGGCGATAATTTGTTTCTGTTGATCCTCATTGAAGTCAGCTAAAACAACTCCTTCAGCGTTCTTTACGATTGTGCCAACAGGAATGTGAATAACGAGATCTTTGCCGCTTCGTCCATGCTTTTTCTGCTTATCGCCAGGTTTGCCTTCTTCGGCCAAAAGTTCTTTGTGATAGCGAAAAGAAGCCAGTGTGTTCTGATTACGGCTAGCAAACATAATAACGTTGCCGCCGTCGCCGCCGTCGCCACCATCTGGACCGCCACGGTCTACAAACTTTTCATGACGAAAGTTGACTCGACCGTTACCGCCGTCGCCTGCACTTACTTTTACTGAAGCTTTGTCTATAAACATATCAATATAGTATACAATTTTTAACTAATTATTGCAATTGACTTAATAGATGTACGAGTAGCTTGAAGCAGCTGCAGCTGAAAGAGTTTTAGTGCTTCTTACCGCAAATCCAGCGACGTTCATTTCGGACACGTTAACACTACCGTCAGCGTTAACTGATTCAACGAATCCAACGTGACCGTAGTAGTCGCGAGGTGGAGTCCAGATAACTGCTCCAGCTCGAGGAACATTTCCAGTAGGAATACCTACACCTCGTGATATGCCAAGCCATGTTCGTGCGTTACCAAGGTTTGCTGGTACGGAGTTACCCGACTGAGCACGTCTATTAGCGACATACCAAGTACAGTAACCGTAGTCATAGCCGTTATAACCATAGATAGCGGATGATCCCCATGCAAAACTACTGCCAGATGAATATGATATACGAGGAGCAGCGGCTGCAATTGTGGCATCTCTAAGTAGAATGTTTGTTCCGACGATTAAGTTACCACTTTCAGCATCGTTATCGGCAATGATCTGTTCTTTATTGGCACGGAATTTAGCAGCAACTGAATCAATAGTATCTCCACTCTTTACAGTGTAGACAATTCCGTTAACTGGAGAGATGAGTAAAACCTTGCCTGCAACGACAGTATCACCTGAAAGACCATTAGACCAACGAATCGTATCTGATGTAATACCAAATTTAGCAGCCAAAGATGGGATAGTGTCACCCTCAACAGTAGTATAACTAATAATATCTTTGTAAGATTTTAGGCTTGTTGAAACAACCTGCGGCTTTGAAACTACTGTATCGTCAGCAGCAGATACTGCAAGTTGGGCATTTATAGTATCAGCGTTGTTGGTAACCGCTGCAGACTCTGGCAGATCCGTTAGTCGGGCAACATGTACCGCAATATCAGCGCTGGATACCTGGTCAAGCGCTCGGGCTGATTCAGTTTCGTTGCTAGTATCGACGACGTTGGAACTAACCGTTCCGCTCGTATCTGGTGAGCGAAGAACAAAACCGAGAACTACAATAAGCAATACAATATTAGCCGCTAATATTCCATAGCGAATAAGACGTTTTTGATTTTTTTTAGAGACTTTTTTTTGTTTTGCTATACCAGTGATATTAGAACTAATGCTCTGATTCATGGATCGATTTATGATACGGATAGTATTCTCCCGGTGATATTCACCAGATCAAGGGGGATATTATATATTATTTCAAGATAGTTCGACCAATCTTGTATTTTCTAACGTTCTATCCCTTGATACAACAGAGGTGCTGCCACTTTTTCGCACGCTTGTTGACCCCTGTATTGTAGCATATTTTATCAATAAAACCAATACTGGAGCGTTAGTTAGTTGCAAAGTTTCTTGCAATATTGTCGCGTCGCAGCTTCATGTTCTTCAAGTGTTCTAGAGAAATAAGTATTGCCATCATCACCGGCTACGAAAAATAGCCAATCAGTACCAGAGGGATTTGCCGCCGCGTTTAGTGACTCCTGAGTAACATTACTAATTGGTCCGGGAGGTAAACCTTTTATGAAGTACGTGTTATACGGTGATTTATAATCTACTGATGGTGTCACACCTGCAATGATAGCTCCGTAGAAGGCCGTAACATCAGATTCTAGGCCCATATCCATCTGTAGTCGCTTATAGAATACCTGGGCTACCTGAGGCTTATCTTTAGGATTGGAAACTTCTTGTTCAATGACAGACGCCAGAGTTATACCTTGATATACGTTAAGGCCTTTTTTTGCAAACTGGGCACGTAGTTCTGGCGTGAGACGTTTCTGCATTTCATCCAGAGAGCTAGTAATAATTTGAGTTGGTTTCGTAGTGCCATCTTTCTGGAAAGATTCAGGATATAAGTAGCCCTCAAGATTTGCACCACGAGGCTTGTCAACAAGTGCGGGGTGCCCTTCATATTGTGCTGGCTCAAAAGCAGCTTCAGTTTCCTTAACGCTAAACCCAGCGTTTACGAATGTCTGCTTGATCTGATCGAGTCTTTGACCAGGTTTAATTGTAACGAGTTCATTATCTACTCGACCTTCTGTTAATATCTCAACAATATCAGATACACTTTGACTCGGTTTAAGCGCGTAGGTACCTGCTAAAATCTTATCCTGTAAGCCCTTGCTTCTTACATACTGCTTGAAGACCCATTCATTGCGAATAAGATTATTTTTCTTTAATAACATTGAGACATCAGAGAGTGAAGAACCAGTTGGAATTGTGATGGTAACTGTTGTCTGATTAGTGCTGACTGGCTTGAGATTATTGTTACGATATTTTACTGCAACGTAACCTAGGCCAGATAACAAAATGACAAGTGCAATGCCAATTATTATTAATGGTCTGAAAGGTAATGATCTTTTAGCTTTAGGCATGCTGAACCCTAACGTTTTCTTCAATATAGTCTTGCAGTATATAAGTTGCAGCTAGTGAATCTATGTCGCCCTTTTCATAAGGACTTTTGCGGTCTTTCAGTTCTTCTTCTGCCTTAACTGAAGTCAATGCTTCGTCTTGCATAAACACTGGGACATTAATATTTGATTTTAGTTTCTCGACAAAATCTTCAACGTAGCGCGTCTGTTTTGTATCGTTACCTTGCATGTTACGAGGATTGCCAACTACAAGCTTCGTAACATTATGGTCGCGAATCAATGAGGCTATGGTTTCGTTTACCTTAGAATCGTTATCAATCGTCGTGAAAGGTTGCGCGATTGAAACGCCTGGAGGATTCATGGCAACCCCAATACGAGCCTCCCCTACATCTAAGGCTGCAATAACGCCAAGATCTTCAGTCATTATTGTGCCTGCTCTATAGTGATAGTTATTTTACTTGGCTTAGATGGTGTCTTATATACCCAGAAAGGGCTGTATGAAACATTTACGTCTTTAACTCCAGGAAGTTTACCGATGAGATCCTGAACGTCACCCTTCTTCTTTCCTGCAATTTCCTTCTTAAGCGCTTCCTGATCAATTTGAGTACCCGTAGAAACTGTAGACTGCACTCGGAATCTTTGATCGGTTGCAGACTTCTTGTCTTCGAGCCTGAAGATCGCTTTTGAGAGCCCATTATCACTGATAGCTTGCTTGGTAGTATCGATTTGTTTTTTAGCACTATTTTCGACTAGCGTATTGAGATATGACTCTTTCACGCCTAGGCCGGTATATACAGTCGTACTTGATACAGTAACCTCTGATGCTTCTTCGCCAACTTTAGGAGTCGCAGTCACGTTCGCTGCACTTGAGGTAATTGATTCAGGTATTAAAAATAGATCGTCATTACTGAACTGCTGTTTTAGATCAGTTGTCGCGGAGTCTTTGCTCTTATCGGCTATCTTTTGCTTTGCAGTCTCAACATCTTGGTCGCTTACAACTGATACTAGTTTATTGGTTCCACCAGACATAGCGCTACTATCTATGCCTGTAATACTAGCTACACCTGACACGGCAAAGGTTCGCCCCCCGCTAATATTATATTGATCTCCAGCTGCAGTAGAAGTAACGTTAACTGTCTTGCCTGCTGTAGTACAAGTATTTGTCCCGCTGAATGTACTTGATGGTAAAAGAGTAGTCTCATTGACACTGAATGAGCTAGCTCCGGTCGTTAAGACGGTACCTGCTGGAATCGTAAAAGCTCCATCGACTTTGGCGCAGTTTTTTAGGGTAACTGTGCCAGTCGCTTTATCACCAATATTTTTTTGGCCGGTTGCAGGAACTTTTGTGCTATCTGTTTTACTGACGTCTTTTTTTGTAGCTGGAACTTTTCCGGCATCTGCATCAAAGGATGTAAATGCAGTATTGGCAGTAAATGGAACGTCAGTATTAACACTAATGCTATCTGACTTGATAACGATTTTAGCTTTAGGAAGAATAGTATTAAATATAAAGAAAAGGACGATTAAACCTACGAAGATTCCTCCACCTATTAGTAATCTCTTACGGAAGGTATCAAAATTAGGTATCTTTTTCTTATTTGACTTCTTTTTAGACTTTTTTGAATCATCCTTAACAGCATCAATGTCTTCAAGGTCTTCATCGAGCTCAATCGTCTCCTCATCGTCCTTGCTTACTGCAGAAGCAGCTGCAAGAGAACCGACTGACTGAGACGCATCAAGTCCTGCTTCGTCCTCATCCTCATCTTGCTGCAATTCTTCATTATCGTCAGCTTGAATATCATCCGATAGAGTTTGTGGAGCTGGTGGAATAATCGGCTTAGACTGCATTGTTTTTGCCACATGAACTTTAACCGCTCCCGCTATAGGAAGAAGGCTGGCTTCACTTGTTATAAGTACAATCTTCTTATTTTTAGCATCGGCTGATCTCTTAAGGAGCTTCATGTTAACGATACTCTGCAGAACAGTTGCGCGCTTAGGTAAGACAAGTGCGACAATCTTATGTTCACTTTGCCCAAGTTTATCTATTATGGCGGTGATCTCGTCATCTATGTCGATATAAATTGTATCTTTTGCTGTATCGCTCATGCCTTAGTGCCTTTTTATTAAACCTTTAGTATTTTATCAATCTTTTGACGAAAAGAACCATTCATTGACTGAGTAGTTTCTTGTTGAAGTGTATCAAGCCCTACTCTAAGTAGTCCCATGGCAGTTATGAACGTATGATCAGTTACTGTATTAGTAGTATCCTTCATCCCAACAACATTACCAGGCTTTATATGCTGCACTACTGGCTTACGCGTGAATGGAAGGTCAGTATACCAATCAGAAGATTCCAATTGTCTCATGAGCATATCCAGGCTTGATCCTCCACCGCACAGGAAGATTCTTCTTGGTAGATGATCAAGAGCTGTAAATTCAGCTAGGGCAAGTTCAACTCCAGATGTCCATACGTCAAGAGTCTTGCGTAGACTTTGCTCAACAATCGGAACTTTAGAGGCTGGTACTTTATGAGAGGATAATCCTAGCTTAATTTCTTCAGCCTGCACAAATGAAATTCCTAGATCACGTTCTAAAGATCTTGTATAGGCACGGCCGCCAATACCAAACATCTTGGTGCCCTGAACACCACCATCATTAATTACTGCGATGTCGGTTGTACCGCCACCAACGTCCATTAAAATTGCACTCATCGATGCATTTGGATCATCTCCAATAACAGCTCGTGATACAGCGAAAGGTTCTGCGGCAACAGCAACAAGGTCAAGATTTAGTTCTTTTGCGGTCCGCTCTAGAGCCCCTATATGAATCATCGGTGCGAAGGCAGTATATAGTTGGACGACTACTTCTCTTCCCTTAAAGCCAACAGGACTTGTTACAGGATAACCATCTATTTCGATGTGTACGAGTGCGCTGTTAACAAGTCTTATTTCAACGTCCTTACCGCCAAGCTCCCATGCAAGTTGCTGTTTGGCTCGCTGCTGAGCACGGTCTTGTACGACAGCAATTATTCGCTCGACTTCTTTCATATCAAGTTCACGTTCAGGATTTTTTCGTTTAACCCGAACAGTTGTAGTAAGTCCCTTTACTAACTCGCCAGCAATACCAATAACTGCAGTATTACTGCTAACTCCAGCCTGTTCTTCGGCCTCTGTTAAGGCTGCATCGCAATTACTAACAACTGAAGCAATGTCTGCAATAGCCCCTGCCTGCATATCAGTAAGTTCTTGGTGGGCCCTACCAACTCCAATAATTTCCAGGCCCGTATCTGTGACGCGACCGATTAGAACTTTAACAAATTCAGTACCAATATCAAGAGCTACAATAAGCTGGTCATCATCTTCAGATTGTTTACCAGAGTTTCTTGTTACTGAGTCTTTTATTTTTTTTATTTTATTTAGCATAAGCACCTACCATTATACCAGCTCTTGTAGGCAGTTTAAAGATGAAGTTAGCTAGTTTGATTATGATTAAACAACCGGACCATTAATGACGCTCTTTACGTCAGCTAATGAGTGACTTCCAGTAAGATCAATTGCAAAATTTCCAATTTGATGTGCAGTCTGTAATTTTATTCCAGAGTCGGCACATTCTTCAATTGCCTTCTGAATGTTCTCTGGAGTTTCTGGTTGAACTACAACTTCACACATTTCTTTATTATTAGTTAAATACAATGTTCCAAAAGCCACGATATATAATCTCTTCCTATCTTAAAAAATTAAACGACAGTTTCAATACTACACCGATACTATCAAATTACAAGTGCAGCCTTAATGCGACGAATTCCGGCACTTGAAGCCTCTTCCTTGAGGATTTTAAATTTCTTGCCTTCTTCGAACAATACACTAGTGTGCTCAACATGAGGGCCACCACAAATTTCAAAGCTGAATGGCTTATCCTCGTTATCAGCTATCATCGTATATACCTTAACCGTATCTCCGTATCTGTCACCAAATTGGCCAAGCGCACCAAGTTCATTAGTCGCTTTGGCAGTTGGGTATTCTGCCCATGATACTTTTAAGTCTTTACCAATTTGCTCATTCACGATTGATTCAACGCGTGCGAGTTCTTCCTTTGTTACTTTTTGCGGATGGCTAAAGTCGAAACGAAGGCGTTCTTCAGTTATATTTGATCCTCGTTGTATAACATGTTCGCCAAGTACATCTCGTAATGCTTGATACATTAAGTGAGTAGCTGTGTGATATTTCTTGTGCTGCATTGTTTGGCCGCCAAGACCACCCTTGAAGGTACCTTTGGTTGCAGTTTGACTACGTAGACGCTGGATTTGCATTTGCTCATCGAACTCTTTCTGCCAATTCTTGCTAGTTTCATGACCCTGCATAGCTGCTTCTTCGACGCTTAGTTCACTTGGAAAGCCGTAGGTATCATAGAGCGTGAATATCTGCGCGCCAGTTATAACTCCATTTTGAGCCATCTTTTCAAGTTCTCGTACACCCTTACGTAGTGTTTGACGGAATATTTTTTCTTCTTTTATAAGTATGTCTATAACTTTATCTCGGCTCTCGGTAACTTCTGGAAAATCATCATGATAAAGATCGGTAATAATTGGCACAATGTAATCAAGGAAGTTTTGTTCAATTCCAAGCTCAAAGGCAAAGCGAATTGCTCTACGGAGTAAGCGACGCATAACGTAGCCCTGTTCTTTATTGCTTGGAGTAACACCATCGACTGCTAAAAATGTAGCTGCTCTTAAGTGATCAGCTATAACCTGCATGGCATTTGTATGACTTGCGTACTTCTTCCCAGATAAATGCTCAAGACCTTCGATAATTGGCCAAAGTAGACTTATTCTAAACATATCGGCTGAATCGATTGAAGCCTGGGCTATTCTTTCTAGACCAGCGCCAAAATCTACGTTTGGTTTAGGGAGAAGTTCAAATCCAGATTCAGTTCTCTTATACTGCATGAAGACATTGTTGCCAATTTCTACGAATCTACCGGAGTCGCTTGCTGGATGTGCTTTACCAAAACCCTCGGCGTGGTTTTGATCACCAAAATCGTAAAATACTTCTGAATCAGGTCCACATGGATCACCAATTGGAGTCTTGGCAATTCCTCCTGCGCGGCTCCACCAATTCTCGCCGTCGTCATAAAAGAAAATACGTTCGCCCGGATTAATTCCTCGAGCATTGCCATCAGATTGTGAACCAATTTCTACAATATCAGCTGTAATTCCTTTACTCTTAAAAAGACTCTGCCATATTTCTGCGGCTTCATCATCTCTTGGAATTCCTGCTTCTTTATCGCCGATAAAACAAGTTACATATAAATTTTCAGGGTTCAGTCCTACTTCTTCAACTAAAAAATTAAAGCACCAGTTTATCTGATCCTTCTTGAAGTAATCACCAAGACTCCAGTTGCCAAGCATTTCAAAAAATGTCGTATGTCGATTGTCTCCAACGTCTTCAATATCCTGAGCGCGAAAGCACGTCTGGCTGTTGACGAGTCTACTACCTTCTTGATGGGGTTCACCTAAAAGATACGGGATTAATGGCTGCATACCTGAACCAGTGAATAGTGTCGTCGGATCATTATTCGGCACCAATAGGGCTCTAGGGATACTTTTATGAGCCTTCTCCTCAAAGTAGGCTAGGTATTTCTTACGGATTTCTTGTGTAGTCATATACCAATTATAACAGAGGTACGCGTATTGACAATTTTCTGTAACTAGACTACTATATAGCCATTATGTCAAGCCCTTCGCCAGAAATACCCAAAAAGCCATTCATTAGTGATACTGAACCTATGAATCCGAAAGACTTTCTTGATATTGATACTATTACTCAAGCAAGGTGTATTGGCTGTCCCGTAGTTCAAAGCTGTATTGATAAAAGTGGTGATACTTCTGATATCATGATCTCAAAAGCGTATATAGATTACGCTATTGATATTCAAGAAAAGTGCTCCGGTTATGTTACAACTGAACGAAAAATACCTTTTTCTAAAAAAGTAGTTGAAGGAAAACCAGTTTGCAATAGTCCATCAGTACCCGAACTCCCAAAAAGCTTTAAGCGCGGTATAAAATAAGTTACTGATTTTAGATATTATTTCTCTGATGTGTCTGTATTATGACTTTTTCTGTAGTATAGCAATACTGATCCTGATAATATAATTCCAATAATACCGTACCATGATGTTATTATATCTCCGGTTTTTCCTAAGAGACCTCCACTTGCTGGCGTAATGTAAACAGAAATTGTACTAAGCACCTCACTAAACTCACTAGTAGAACCATAGCCCGTACCCGTATCTGAAAGTGCTGTTGTAGTTGCAGATAATACTTTACCACTTAGATTTATTCCGGCAGGAAGCGTTATTTGAACTTTCTTATTATTACCATTTGTTATATTAGCAGCACCAAGATAAGTTCTGCCTTCACCATAGCCTGATTCATCAGCTACGTCACTAGAAAATATTTCAACACGATACTGATCATTCAGTGTGCTATCGGCAGCGTCTAAATTAAGATCAACTACTAGCGTGTTGTCTGTCTGCTGTGCACTGTTCAAAACAGGAAAGTTCTCATAATTATTTGAGCCAGTGTCTGGATCTTCGGCGTCGTTTAAAGTAGGTCCGATATTAAGGCCACCTACAATATTAAAATTCTCATCAAGAATTAGGCCGCCGCTATCTATTGCTAATCCTGGGAATGAAATTCCAAATACTGTATCGCTATCATTATCAAATATTGAATTGTTTAATATAGAGTTATCGATAGGTGCAAGTGTTCCAAAAAATGAGTCATTTGTTAAAGAATTAATGAAGATCCCTGCGCCCTTATTTCCAGCGATTATATTACCTGAGCCCGGAGTAGTACCACCTATTGTGTTAGAGTTCGCATTTGCCGTTAATATAATCCCAAAATTTTGCGAGATAGATGAGTCGCTTAATCCATTATCATCTGTACCGATATAATTGCCTTGAATAGTATTATTCGATGACTGGTTAGGGAGTCCAATAATGGCGACATTGGCTAGGCCCTGATTGCCACTAATGATATTTCTTTCAGCAGATGAGGTGCCGCCTATTATTGAGTCAGATGACCCATCGATGGAAATGCCGTAGTTTGAATTATTAAGTACCATAGAGCCCTTAATTATAGTGCTATTTACATTGTCTAGAGATATACCTATATCGCTATTGCTAGAAATTAAGCTATCAATTACGGATGTAGTAGAACTGGTATTTGTTATCCATATTCCGTCATCGCCATTTATACTTATTTCTATCTCAGAAATAACTACGTTATCTGAGTCTGAGATCACTATACCTTCGTTTGAGCTTCCGGTAACGGCTCCTCCGTTGATAATAGCAGCGTTTGAAAAACTTAGCTGGATACCATTGACACCATTATCTTCTATTACATTGTTTCGCATCTCAAATCCATCAGTGATATCAGCATTTAAACCAGAGTTAACATTATTTTTGATACTGTTACCGGCTTCGCTCGTGGTACCTCCTACGGTAATTGAGGTAGAATCATAAATATAAAAACCATACCCATTATTGGTATCTACAATGTTACCCTCAAAAACTGTACTAGACGATGAGTATACTGCAACACCATTACTGTTATTTAGACTAATGTTGTTACTGCTCGACCCAGCTCCGCCAACGGTGATATTGTTACTACCGTCGATCGACAAGCCATTATTAATGTTGCTATTTAATTCATTGCCTTGAATAACAGTATCTGTAACTGTGTTATACAGATCTATACCGTTAGACGCGTTATTGTTTGAGGTGTTAGCCTGCACTGTCACATTGGATGATAAGTTGTGTATGCCAATACCGTTGTTATCGTTGCCATTTACGGTATTGCCGGCATTTGTAGCGGTGCCCCCTATAATAATATCCGTAGAGTTATTCACTTGTATGCCGGTATTGGCATTATCGTTCACAATGTTCGACTCTACCGCGACAAAGGAAGTATTATTTAATAATATACCTGTCGATAAATTAAAGCTCACAGTATTGCCAGCATTTGTAGCGGTGTCCCCTATGTTAATATTGACACCCCCATCTACGTTAATTCCGTGAGCAAGGTTAGAATCAATATTGTTACCTTCAATAACGACTCCATCATTGTTGGAGCCAAGGTAGATTCCGTCCAATTCGTTATTCTTGATTATATTTTTGGCTTCTACGGAAGGTCCGCCTATGGTGGCATCTGTAGAATTCGTTAAAACAATTCCCCCGCCTCCATTAGGTAATGAGGTGGAGCTGTCGGCACCAACTCCAATGTAATTACCCTGTATAACCAATCCGTCCGTAATATCTGGTGCTAAGCCGTGAGATTTATTACCTGATATAACATTAGTAGCGCCTGTTTGAATACCTCCAATAATTACCCCCGTACAATGATCGATAGATATGCCGCCTGAATATCCAGGAGCTGAGTTACCCATGGCCACTAGTCCCGTAGCATCAACACCAATATAATTACCCCTAAATACCCAGCCATCACCTGGGTATGAAGCTGAGTCCTCGTTTCCAGAAATTAGGTTACGATCAGCAGCATTAAGGCCTCCTATATTTGCGTTTGAGCTATTAGTGCTGATAAATTCCTCAGTTATTCCAGGACCTGTGTTTCCAAGATCCACTAGGCCGGTAGAATCGGTACCGATGTAGTTACCTGCTACAGTCACATTACTTGCACCGATACTGATAGCACCGCCTGCTCCGAACCTATTTATAACAAGACCTCGAACACTACTAGACGCACCTCCGCTGCTATTGCCGCTAAATAGCAGCGCATAGTTAGCTACGTTCGTGCCATCAATTTCTATCAATAAAGTACCGTTTAGAGGAGCCGGCGAAACAGCAGTATTGGCGGATGCACCAGTTTGAGAATAGCCATTTATATTTACTTGGGATTCAATTGGAGGGAGTGAGGTAAGAGGTGTAATCGTTCTCACGCCTGCCCCCGGGATACTGAATACAATGTCGTCATTTCCCGATCCGGCCGTACATTCGCCAGCTAAGGCACCTGAAACAGAATCTAGGTTGGCTGAGATTATAGCCTCACGTAATGTACATTCACCGTCATTATCTACGTCGTCAGCAGTTGAGTTAACAGTTATAGTAGATGCAGCAAAGGCAATTTTATTAGCCCTAGCGTTAAAGAGTACTGCTGAAATAGCTACCAAAAAAGCAACTCCAAAAATAAAACCTAGATAGACCCGTGTGCCAGAAAATTTATTACCCATATATCTAGCTTAAATATATAAGGCTAATGCTAATCTGTCAAAATATAATTCCGCCACCTAAGACTATACCGTCTTGGTAGAGTACTGCGGATTGACCCGGAGTGAGTGCTCGAATTTCGTTTTCTAATTTTATTGCGTAACCTTCTGGTGTTTTTTCAATTGTGCCTTGAATTAGTGGAGCACGATGTCTAGTTCTAACTAAAACAGTAGGGTTTGTTGGCTCTTCGTTTATCCAATGCACTTTAGTCATTTTAAGTCTGTTGTGCCACAGTTTTTTGTCATTAATATCAGTCGTCACAAAGACCTGATTTTTATTCATATCTTTACCAATGACGTAATAAGGAAGTCCACCACCTACATTAAGGCCATGCCGCTGTCCAATTGTATAAAAGATCGCTCCCTCATGCATGCCGACACGTGTACCGTGTTGGTCAATGACATCACCTGGCTCAGTCGTTACATACTGTTCCAGAAATTCTTTAATCCCAACCTTACCAACAAAACAGATCCCCATACTCTCTTTTTTGGAAGCTGTGATTAGCTTGAACTTTTCTGCTAGCTTACGAACCTCTGGCTTAGTATAGTCTCCGAGTGGGAAAAGTGTTTTTGCGAGGGCTGATTCTCGTATGCGATACAAGAAATACGTTTGATCCTTATTATCGTCTTTTGCGATGCGAAGCTGTGGTACTGGCTCATGAGATACACTAGCGTAGTGACCAGTGGCTACATAATCTGCTCCGTCATCCAGTGCAGTGTCCAAGAATAATTTAAACTTTATTTCCTGGTTGCACATGATGTCTGGATTCGGAGTGCGTCCTTCTTTATATTCCTCAACCATGTAATCAACAACTTTATGTTTGTAGTCTGTTTCAAAGTCATACATTTTGAACGGAATACCAAGTTGTACTGCTACTCGTTTAGCATCTAGGTAGTCCTCTTTCCATGGGCATGGCATACCTGGCAGATCTTGACTCCAATTCTTCATATACACGCCGGTAACAGCATAGCCCTGCTCCTTTAAAAGAGCAGCGGTTACGGAGCTATCTACGCCTCCGCTGAGACCAACATATACTTTCTTCATACGCCTATTATAACAGAGGTAGCCAGTTTTTTATATATTAGAATACTATTGTAGCTTTTTTGCAAGTTCAGGCTGATTGCTCTGAAGTAGTTTTTGAAGGCTAAAGTCGAATGATTTTGTAGTTGTCCTAACAATACAACCCCCAGCAATATGCGGCTGGACGCCAACTGAAACAAGAGTATTAGGATGACCATTTTCACGGAACCAACGAACCAAGACCCTTAGTGCTTGTCTACTTGGTTCAGCACCAAAACTTACCTGAACGACAGGAGCAGTACGACGAACAAAATCAAGCTGTTGCTTGAATCTACTGCGGTGATCTGGCAGTAGTAGATTAATATTTTGAGCATTAATGATCGATTGCAGCGCCGGACTAATTGCAGGCAATTTTAAACCTGACTGAATTCCATGAAATTTAGCATTCAGAAACTCATCGAGCATAAAAACCTCTCTAAGCATTTTACCTAGCTCAATGGGAGTCATAATAGCGTCAATAAGCTGGACGCCTGGTTCAGATTTCACGTTTGATATCCTCTACTATTGCCTGTTTATTAGCTTCTAGGTTAGCCAGTATATACTTCATCTGCTGTCCTATATCCATGTGAGTACTAAGTGTTTGCTCAACGTGTTTCGTGACTATGTCAGCCATATTAGCGCTAAAGTCTTGTAATCGGCGCTCTTTTTCTGCTTGTAATTCCTTGAGGTACTGGGCCGATATTTCTTTCTGCTGCTGCTTTATAGCTGTATCGACCTGTAGGAAAGTCTGAGCTAAATGTTGCTGCGCTGTTGCTATAGCCTTCTTTTGTTCGCTAAATTCTTCTTTGAGTATATCGCCAGCTCGTTCTTTAATGAATTCAGTTACTTCTTCACCTATACTATGCAGATCTTGCTGTAAAAAGGTCGCATTCTGATCTAGAGTGCGCTCGAATCGTGTTATGCCTCGCTCCCTTAGTTCATTGCGAAAATTATCGTCAAAGAGCTCGCCATTGTTAGTGTGATTCGCTCCATTACGACGCCCTTTAGGGCCTAGACGAACAGCAACCCAAATAAAAGAAAGCAGTGTTGCCAGTATACTGCTAATTGCTACTAAGAAAAGCGCAAGTTCTGTATTTATCTCCACCCAAGTATCCTTCTAAGCTTATGCTTTTTAGTATAGCAGAAAGGACGCGGGACTTGCGTACTTTATAGGTTTGTTGAGACACATTCGCGCAATGCAAGAACGGTTGTCTCGATGTCTTCTTTTGTAGTTTCTAGTCCCATAGTGAATCTAAGGCTAGACTGTGCGTCTGAATCGGTCATACCGAGTGCCTTGAGCACGTGAGAAGGCTCATCATTGCTAGCACTACAGGCTGAACCTACAGCACACTCAATACCGCGTTCATCAAGCTCCATCATGATACGTTCGTTATCGATTCCTGGAATAGTGATATGGATATTATTCGGCAATCTATAGTCAGCTGAACCGTTTAAACTAGCCTGGGGTACATGCTGAGAGAGTAGATTAATAAATATCTTTTGCAGGTCAGTTAGTTTCTTGTGACTAGATTCATGTCGCTTAACTGCCTTTCGTAACGCAACCGAGAATCCTATGATACTTGGCACATTTTCAGTGCCACTTCGCAGATTGCGCTCCTGGCCACCCCCCTGTATTAGTGAATCAAGCACTATGCCTGTCTTTACATAAAGTAGCCCACTCTGCTTGGGCCCGTATATTTTACCGCCATTGAATGTCATTAGATCTACGCCAAGACGAGCTGGATGGACATCAAGACAAAGCACAGCCTGGCAGATATCACTATGAAGATATAGTGGTAATTCGTTGCCTGATTTTATTCGTGCTTCACGAATTTTCTTGATTATGTCGGCTACTTTTTTGATCGGTGCAATTGTACCGATCTCATTATTGGCAAGCATTATGCTTACCAGCACGGTATCGTCTGTAATACTTTTTTTAAGATCTTCAAGGCTAGTACGTCCATCTGGATGTACCGCTACAAGCGAATGGTCATAAGCTTTTGCAGGCTCAATAATAGATGAATGCTCTGTTGCCCCTAGAACCATATGCTTTCCTAGGTAGTGTCGCATGACGCCATGTACGGCTAAATTATTAGCCTCACTGCCTCCGGCTGTAAATATAATTTCTGGAGGTCTGACTCCTAAGGATTGAGCAATTTCATGACGGGCAGATTGTACGTCCTTAGCTACAGAGCGTGCTCGTAAATATGTGGCGCTTGGATTAAAAAATGTGTCGCTGAAATACGGTTGCATAGCAGACAAGACCTTTGAATCAATCGGTGTTGCAGCTGCATAATCGAGGTAGATGTGTTTCATAATTAGTTTAGAACTACTAAATCTAGACGAAACTATACATTTCAGTCTTTGTTCGTTGCTGATAAAGCTGGACAGCTAGTCTAAGATGAATAGCCTCTTCTTCACTTATCTCCTGGTAGTGTCCGCCGTCTTGAGTTTTTAGGATTGAGTTTGGACGTACTGTATAACGGGTTGTTCGGTTGCGGTGCTGACCTTGAATATCAGTCCATTCTTCGTGCCAAACCCAAGTCCTTTCGTCTAGACAGAAGAAGTCTCTACGCCCACCTTCTGGGATTGGACCAAAGAGCGCTCCACCAATTTGTGCTTCATGACGGATAAGATTACGCTGCAGCTCAGCTCTTCGCTCTTCTTCGGAGCTTCCCACGATCGAGTTGATAATTTTTCTAAACATAATATTATGCCTTTAGTGAAAAGTTCTAATTTGTCTCTTCTGGGTTATTATAGGCAGCTGCAAGTGCTGCATATGCTGCATCCATTTGTAGATCCTTAGATGCATCTACGGGTAAGGTCGCCTCAGTGGCCATAGTATTTGATTGTTCTAAACCATCTGTATCATCTTCTACTTTGGTGGCTGGATAAGCTGCATCCATTGGTATTTCTTTAAATGAATACTTCGCTAAATGTTCTGTTGCACCTAGTACTAATCCGACAGCTAGGCCAATTGTTTCTACTCGATCTTTTGCTGCATAGGCAGCGCCACCCTTTATTTCAGGGGACTGTCTAGCTTTTTCTGGTGATTGATATGGATTATTCATAATTTGTTTAACTTAGATTAAATAGGGCCTGTGCGTTCTGGGTAGTTGCTCGTGCGAAGTCTTCTAATGATTCTTGTCGAATATTGCTTAAAAACTCCGCCGTAGTAACTACATGCTTAGGCTGACAGATTGTACCACGATAAGGGGTCGGAGTCAAGTATGGAGCGTCTGTTTCAATCACTATATTTGTCAGCGGGATATCCCTTACTGCATCTAGTTGTTCTTGGTTTTTAGTGAATGTCATAATGCCGTTTAGGCCAACGTATAGGCCTCTCTCAATAATTGATTGTACTTCCTTTTTTCCAGCAGAAAAGCTATGAATTACACCAGGAACCTTAAACTCGTCGTATATTGGCCAGAAGTCTTCAAATGCGTCGCGCACATGGAATATGACTGGCAATGAGTGTTCCTGAGCCAAAGATAGTTGGAAACGTAGTAATTCCTTCTGGGATTCTTTGGAAGAATTTTCGTAATAGTAGTCTAAGCCAATTTCACCAATTGCAATAACCTTTGGTTTTGTAGCATAGTCACGAAGTTCCTGAAGAGCCTTCTCGTTATTCACATATGAGTCAGCTTCATGTGGATGAAGTCCAACTGCCGCCCAAATATGATCATGCCGCTTGGCAAATTCAATGCCAAGTTTACTATCTTGAATCGTGCAACCAACGCAAATCATATCTGTTACTCCGGCAATATGAGCATCCTTAATTACTTCTTCAGGATTAAGTTCATAGTCTGCAAAGTGTATATGACAGTGTGTATCAATTAGTTGCATGCTATTTCTTAGCAGTTTTTTTATCGGTTTCATGCTTTGGGAAAAGAGTACCCTCAATTGGACGAATGACACCTTCTTCAAAGGTATGCTTAATCTTTGCAGCAGTTTTGGGCATAAATGGATCAAGTAAGTCAGCGATCTGCAATAGACAGCTTGTTTGGTAAGCTAATACCTCCTGTAGATGTTCTTTATCGCCACTCTTTGCTACCGCCCATGGCTTCTCCTGTTCGATATATTGGTTGAGTCCACGTACTTGGTCCCAAACTTGGTCAAGTGCTCGATCAAATTTACATGCTTCTAGGCTTGTCCAGTACTCGGCATTATCGTGATTAGCCGGAGGTATATCCCCAACGATACCTGCCTGGTATTGATTAATCATGGCAGCCGTTCTCTGAACTGCGTTACCAAGTTCATTTGCTAGCTCTGTGTTGTAAGCGTTTTCAATACGATCCCATGAGAAGTCTCCATCGTCATAACTTGGAATATGTCGTAAGACGTAATACCTAAACACATCACTGTTATACTTTGAAATAATTTCTTGAGGGCTCACCACATTACCTAGTGATTTACTCATTTTTTGGTTGTCCATATTAATAAATCCGTGTACGAATAGTTTTTCTGGAAGCGGAAGACCAAGACCGAGGAGCATACCGGGCCAAATCGCAGCATGAAAACGAAGAATATCTTTTCCTATCACCTGTACATTTGCCGGCCAGAATTTTTTAAAATCATCGTGTTCAGGGTATCCAAGAACTGTAATATAATTCATGAGAGCTTCAAACCAAACATACATGACCTGCTCTGTATCCCCAGGCACAGGCAATCCCCAAGATATTTTTGAAGATGGGCGTGAGATACTTATGTCCTCTAATCCTTCAAGAATGACTGACAGAATCTCATTACGTCTTGTGTTAGGTATAACTTCAAAAGTACCTGACTGAATCGCTGCACGAATTTGGTCACTATATTTACTAAGTTTAAAGAAATAGTTCTCTTCTTCAATTCGCTCATACTCTTTTTTATGATGTGGACATACATTCTTATTGGATTTTGCTACATTCTCAGTCACAAAAGCTTCGCAACCAGAACAATAGAGTCCAATGTACTTACTTTTGTAGATATCTTTTTCGAGTTGCTTCCAAATTATTTGAGCTCGCTGTTCGTGACCCTTGTCTGTAGTACGAGTAAAGCGATCAATGCTTATATTAAGTAGCTTCGCAAGATCTCGAAACTTTTGGCTCTGTAAATCAGCAAGTGCTTTTGGAGTCAGCTTAAGTTCGACAGCCTTGTCTGCTATTTTAGAACCGTGTTCGTCGGTACCGCTGCTAAAAATAACTGGCTTACCCTGTTTACGAGCTACTCGGGCTAGTACATCGGCCATTATAAACTCTAGTGCATGCCCAATATGCGGATCACCGTTGACGTATGGTATAGAGGTTGTAACAAAATAATTCATATCGTTTATTGTACCTGTTTTTTAGGGTTTATTCTAATTTTTACCGAAGTAAAATCATATTCTAGTTACTACTAGCTAAATGCCAGAGACTGCAATATGTACACTTATAGCTTTTAAGTTTAGCATTATGCTGAAGCTCAGCGACTAGACCTGCAATATCTGCTTGCTTCTTAGTGTCAAAGGCTAACTTATCCTGGCAAGGTGTCTTAGGTGTGCTATCCATAGTAATTAGCATACGGTGAACGACTCTTGAAGGTCAATTTATCTTAGCTACCTAGTTTTTCAATTAATGATAAGGCTTCTAAATCTTCCTGTTCAAGATCAGGTAAATTTACATTATTAAGTTCAATTTCTGCATGTGAGCTATTGCCAACAAATACCTTATGCCAGTAACAATGTTTTGCGAAGTAATTTTTTAAAAGGTAGGCTCGAGCGTGTGCTCTTGTTTGAGTAGGGGCTTTGTTATAGGCGGTCTGGATTGCTGATTCATTAACCGTATATTTAAAAGCACCTTTTTCGCGTAAACGGTACCCACTTCCACGCCTAACTTGTTCTTTATCATCATCGGGGGATCGAGTTATTCTAACCATGTCATAATTCATATCTGCAGCCTGCGATGCATAATCTCCTAGCTCTCGTTTAATTCCGAAGCTTCTGTCTCTCTCAATTCCGTGTTGAATTACACTTAGTTTTGCTGCCCAATCTGCACGGTCTGCAAGAATACTAAAATGCTCTTCATGCTTAGCTACCTTTCTAAGATCTTCACAAAAAGTCAGCAGTTCCTTTGCAATTGAATGGTAGCTAATAGGTAAGTCAGCATATAATTGCAGCTTATCCATAGTAAGGGTAGCTAGTTGCTCCATGAATTCTAGACCCTGTAATTGTGGTTTTGAAAGAACAATATCATTTGAACCTAGTAGGGTTACCGAATTAAGTTCATTCGCTTCTGTTAAAACATCTTCCTCACTTTTAGTATATTTAAATGACTGTTCTAGTTTTTTGCCAAGAGGTGTTTGGTGAAGGGCTAATAATAGAGCAACACTTCCGACTCGCATGACAGTTGCCCAATCAGATATATTCTGGTCACTACAGCGAATCTCCAATCGACTACCGTGCTCTTTATCAGTGCGGTACATAGAACCTGAGTACCCATAGCTATTGACTGAACTAAGACCACCAATTTTTTGAGCATACTCGTAACCGTTTTCAGTTACAAGGCCTGCACCCATTACTAAAGATCGAGCAGATAGTAAATAGACCAGCGACTGGGGCATCTGTTCTCTGTCAATAAACTCATCTTCGATAGAATAGTTATCATGGCAACCTTTTCGATTTCCAAATGCATCTACTACTCGCCGATGCATCCTAATATCTACTTCATTTTTATAATAGTCTGCTTGTTTAAATGCATAGTTCTTTAATACTTCTTCAATCAGTACCTCACTACCGCGACTATATTCTGCTAGTTGCCACGGCGATATAGTTTCTGGAGTAGCACGCTCGAGATTTGTATTATCTTTTGGTACACCGTTAGTGCCTCCAGGATATATACGAGATCCGTTTAATAAGTATTCGTCTTGGCCCTGACCTTTTAATGATTCTGGTAAATACACACTAAGGCTATCGCACAAGTCGTAAGGTTCATCGTATAATCCGTCGAGCCCTACAAGCAATCCAGTTTCTTCTTCGGTTCCAATCGCTCGTGGGAATGGATAGGTATTTGGCAATGATTCCTGCATTTTTTCAATATAGAACTCTACTGCGCCATATGCAAGCATAAGCAATTGCGTTTACATAAAACTATATTAGTCTTGTTCAGGCATACGAGTGGCCTGAGCTATGTATTGGATGTTAACTACTGCACCGATAGCAGCCGCAGTGGAAGCTAGGACATTACTACCTATCTCGACAATCGTAGGATCATCTCTAGTTTGTTCTGTAGAAGCTATAGCATAGCCCCCGATTGCTGCCCATTGTAGTAGCGTCGTTATCTTGCCCTCAGCGGAAGGGTGCAGCTCTACGCCACGCTTCTTAGAAATAGCAGTAGCAGCAGTATTAATAATATTCTGAGATAAGAATGAAGCCGAGGCAAGAGGGGGCAGGGTATGAGTCTTGGACATAACATATAGGCCGTGCGCCATACTAATCTTATCTACCGTTGCATCGACTGCTTCACCTAAAGGACTTTTTGTTTTAGTCCGTTCAGCAACATAGCCATCTGCAATATCACAAAGACGACCAGAAATTACTTTAGTTATAGCTTTTTTCTTGTCTCCCCTTTTAAAATCTTGGAGGCCTGAGATCGTTAGGGCTAGTCCCGCAAGACTAATTGCATTGGCTGGGGTAAAAACACCGTGAGTTTTTTTGGCTACTCTTTGCCAGATATTTTGCATACTTTCAGGAGTTCGCTCCCACTGAGGATTATCGTCGGTTCGATGTAGGTTCATAATCATACTGTAATCTAAAAACAAAAAAAGTTCACCCCTCCCCTTTGATGAAATAACCAAAACTCTAAGATGACTACATATACTTTTATATGAGGGCAAGGACGGTAGAAGAAGTTATCTAACGCTTGAAGCCATGAGCTTTTAGCTGTTTTTACTGCTAGCAAGCTTTAGTTGAATGTAATACGACAAGAATAAAATTGATAGATAACCTAGCACGGATAAAATTATATTGGTTGCTAGTACAAAGCCTCCAAATACAAAAAATATAATAGTAGTAATTATTATCATTTTTGTTGCATCTAGCTTTAGTAATCTTTTTGTAAGTAGGATTGCAACAAACGGCTGAGCGAATATTGACCAAAGTGCCAGTAGCATGATTATTAAGTAGATTGGTCCTAATGTTTTTGGTGACGCTAATAGCAATATTGAATATAGAGGCACGATTGTTATTAGACTAGCTAAGAATGTAGTGCCCATTAAACCTAACGTGTTTTTCCATGTAAATATAGGTTTTTCTAGACTTAGTTTTGTCGCATTTGAAGTTTGTTGGATATTGTTTATTGATTGATTAGTATCTTTATTTTTAACAGTATTTGATTGTTCATTCTGATGAATTTTGCTTCTATAGTAAAACTCACAAATGTAAAAAAGTGCTAGTAGAAAAATATATCCATAAAATAAATTCATCAAAGTAGCAGTATTACATTCAGAATAAGTGTATACACCGCAATTACCGGTTCTGCTTGCAAGTATAAAGCCAGCAATCGTAACTAAGCCTATTGAAATAATACCTGCAGAAAACCATATAGCGCGCCAAGCACCAGCTTTTCGAGAAATTATTTTAGGCAATAAAGCTGCAATTACAAATAATACCCACATAATTGGTAGGAGCATAAAATAGAAAGAGTAACTAAAGTAGATTAGGCTATACGCTAATACTGATGCGACTAATGAGAGTACGCCTACTGCTCTAATGAAATTATTTGTATAGCTTTTAGTATTTTTGTATTTATCCATTGTTTAATTGTATCAGAATAAAAAATTATAAAAAAAACACCAGATTTCTCTGATGTGTTTTTGGTGGAGCACCTCGAAAATAGTTCACCCCTCATCATTGAAGAAGTACGTCGCTGGCGTTATTTACTCTGGGATGATTGGGTTGAGTATCAAAGAGAGAAAGATAGACGGAAGAAGTTGGTAGTCCCCTAGCGAGATAAACCCACACTCATTTTTAGACTATTACTGAAGCCTTAGCTCAGCATAATCAATGTTTTGACCACGGAAATAGGCTTCTGTTACGCTTTTTGGGTAGCCGTCGCTACAAGAGCTATCCTTAATATCTTTTTGAGAGGCAACAGCATAGATTTTAGTATCGTTTTTCTGGGCTTTAACTTTGTAGTGCAGTTTGCAGCCTTCGCTACCAAAATCTTCATTAGATATTGTATAGCCAGCGGATTTAAGACTAGCTCGGATAGTATCTACTGACGCTCCCCCATTTTGGGTTTTACTGTATGTCTTATTGACGGTAACGTATGGTCTACTATCCACACAGTCACCACTTCGCTGGACATTAGCCTTCTGGACTGGTTGTTCGCCAAGAAGTGCTATATTATTTAGTTCACTAATTTTTGGTTGTGCAGCTGAAAGTACTGAGTTGTATTGCTTATTACAGTCAGCTGAAGACTTCGTAACTAAAAATACTGAAGATATAACTATTACTGCTATCACCACTAATATTGATACTAATACGAGTCCAAAGCCTGATTGATTTTTGTTTAGTTTATTCATAATGTTTTAAGCATAAGCCTAGAGAAACTATTTCGCAAACAAAAAGACCTCATTTTACAGAGGTCAATGTCCTGGTGGAGCATATATAAAAAAGTTAGCACCCCTAAAATAAGTACGATTTACAGATTATCGTCCAACAAAAAAGACCTTCGGAATAACCGAAAGTCTCTTATGGTGGAGCTGGCGGGTACTGCCCCCGCGTCCGTCAGTTAACGTACTCAATGACTACAGGCTTAGTTTATCTTATGCTACTTAGGCTACAATCCTAGAGATAAACAAAACAGAAAGTAGCTGCAACCCTAAAGCTTAGGTAGAAAAGGGGGTAACCAGATCTACAGCAATCAGATAATATGGCGCTTGAAAGACTCTATCTGATGTCGAGTCAAAAGCGGCAACCTAAATTAGGCTGCTGTTGCGAATGCTGGTGTTGGGAAAAGCTTTGCAGCTAGATCCTTGATCAGCGATTCGCGATCAGTTGTTTTTGCAACTATTTGGTTAATCCGGCTAACGTGCAGATTAATCCGGCCTGCCATTTGAGTTTGTTAAGGTCCAACGTCGAGCTTAAAATTCAGCCCCATGTTTATTGCCTTTCAGCTTGCTAATTATACCACATTTATCATGCTTACGTCTATAGTTTAGAAGAGCTTTGGAACAGTAAAAACTACATCGGATCAAGTTTATAAATTGTAGTATGATATGAATATTCTTATGTATAAATAATATAAAAGGAAAAAATAATATGCCTCCGCAAGAAAATCAAGAACAAGCAACAACTCAAGACATAGAAAAGCAAAGAACAGAAGAGGTGATGAGAGCTGCAATGGATGCAGTCAATAGTGAAATTGAGTTTCAATTTCGTTCCCTGACTTTAGACGATGGCGTACAGCCTGCAAGCGTAAGAGATGTATATGATCGGTATGTGATTGTAAAAAGCAAGCTCCGAGAAGATCCTAAACAACATTTACGCCTCGCGGACAAGGCAATTATTCATACGGTGGATAGCTTATCCGTATTAGTTAAAGCTACTGAAGAAGGCCTTGTTACCGACCCCGAGACCGCTTCAAGGTTAGCCACATCTATGGGTAATGATGAACATATTAAGCCGGCCAAGGTATTATCATATTTAAGAGGAAAGAGTAATTGGATTACTGAAGAAATCAATGGAAAATTAGTTCCAGTTAAAGTCGCCCCCAATAAGTTAGCGGGTGCTTTGGAGGTTCATAGCGAATTCATAGATTTTTATGATTTTGAGGAAGGACAGGTAAGCATACCTATGATTATTCGAGCTGCTCAAAAATGCGGCATAGATCTAGCAAATTCTCACCTTTTGTCTAATGAGGACGATCTTAACATTATATATAGCACACTGGCCAGTTACGAATTCATTCTTGATGTATCACGCGCAACTAAATACGGGAATATATATCACACAAAACACCACATCAATCCTATTACTGATAGAGATATAGACGATGTTATGCCAAATCCTGTTAACTCTGAGGATGAAAGGGATGCATTTGATGATGAGTTGTCTGCTCAAATTGAAGATGATCCTGATAATGCAAGTATGCTTGATCTAATTAATTCAAACTACTGATCCTATATTAAAATCGGAATAGTTGCTAGTATCCCTTAGAAGATATAAAATATTGGTTATGTCAAATAGTGAATTTGAAAAAATGATTGGTTGGACAAATCCTGTTGAGAGTTTTGGTATTGATCCAAGCATCATAAAACAAGTCAACGGTACAGGTGGAGCTGAAGCACTTCGTATACTCTACAAGGGAGTATACAGGGCGATCGCTAGTGCAACGCATCCTGATATAACCAATGCTGATGTGCCTGAAATTTTTAGGGACGTTACAGAATCAATGGATAGAGTTGCAAAACTTTCAGATTCTGATTTAGTTGATTTAAGCCTTGCAAAAGCGAATAAAAAACGGGGAAATGCAAAGAAAGAAATAGTTGAGGTTGAAGCACCAGAGATTACCGAAATGGTTACTCAATTGAGCGAAAGTATTATTGAAGGAAAAATAACGAACGAATTATTAAAATCACCGTTTATTGTTGAGCTAAAAGAAGCGGACATTAATAGAGTCCTGCAATATACACCAGACGACAAGCTTATTGTGGTAGGAGAGACCGAATCGGTAGATGCTCAGATAATCAGTGAACAATTAAGTGATGATCAATATGGAATCATTAGTACAGGTTCTTTTTGGGATGCCGTTACACCAATTATGAGTAGTAACAGGCTTACTAGACATGAAGGCGAAAAAAGTCTTACAGAACATAAAAGTGTAGTGATTGACGGAACCAAAAATGGCGAAACAAGGGTTGTATCGCTGCAGGATGGGAAGGTTATTGAAATGCTTGATTTTATAAGTACCTTTTCTGGATTTACTGCACATGTAAGCAAATCTCGCAGTATCTCCAATAACACTGAGGATCAAAATAATGCACATATACCGAGCGACAATCTATTTTTCTCTGATGTATGTACTTTTAGAAGCTACGATAAACCTCAAGAAAGCGATATTTCAGTGCTTGGAGTATTAAGACCTGAATATAAAGAGTATATTGATGCATATATTACGGAAAAAAAAGTTACTTCAGATAATTTTCAATTTGCCGGAACTATTTCATCACCAACTAAAAGAGATGCGGGCTCACAAGATCAAAGAGTAACTAAGTTCATGCAATTTCAATATAAACTAAATTTAATGAGTCACCATTTGGACACAATTCAGAGGAAAAGACTTGTTGAATACTATGATACTAGTATTAAACAAAATTCAATTCTATTTGGAAAAGATAAGAATACTGGCGAGCTGAAAGTACTAGGAACAGTTAAAAACTTTTTTTTCTAATAATTTAATATAGAAATTATTTAATAAGAGTTATTTAATTATAACGTTTGTATATACCCTAATGAGTTCGCTAAAATTTTTAAAGTTCTTATCACCATATTCCTCAAATATAGTCTTATGAAATTCATCAAGAATATTGTTTGCCTCATCAATGATTCTTTCACCCTTTGTAGTCAGAATAATTACGTGCTCTCTCCTGTTTTGAGGATTTGTACGTACTTCCAGTAGCGATTGGTTTGCAAGAATTTTCATTTGCCGACTAATACTAGCCTCAGTTTGACCAAGTTGTGTAGCTATGACTCTTTGCTGAATAGATGGTTGAAGCTGCAAAATATGCATAATAATGTACTGAGACATGCCGATACCTAACCGCTCTAATAAAATTTGGTCGGATTGACGAGAAAGTGAGAAGGCAAGGCGATTGAGCAGGTAGCCAGTTGATTGGTAGGGAAGAGAGTTAGTTAGTTCCGCCATGCACTCATACTATTTTTATATACTTAACATGTCAAGTGTTTATCTTTACTGTTCCTTATAATACTGCTCGTATAATGCATACCATTGAGATAGATCGAGCATCTGTGGACGATCGTTAGGATTAATATGAGCAGAATTAAGAAGATTTTCGGCTTGGTCTTTTGTTATCCCTAGCCCTGCACTGATACTTGAACGTAGTTTTTTTCTTCGCTGAGAGAAACCTGCTTTAACTAAGCTAAAGAATTGCTTCGAGTCGACACCCTTGAATAATGGTGTTTGACGAGTTCGCATAATGAGTACTTGTGAATCAACTTTAGGGGGAGGAGTAAAGAGTATAGCCGGCACTTCAACTCCAAGAGTAACCTCGCAGTAATACTGCACACTAATACTTAATAAAGAGGTATCCCCTGGCTTTGCGGAAACGCGTTGGGCAACCTCTTTTTGTACGAGCAACACAATCAAAGCTGGCGGATTAGATGATTCGCATAAGGTTCTTAGTAAGTTACTTGTTAAGTAATATGGGATGTTGGCTACGACCTTATAGCCTTTTGGCATTGTGGTGTAGTCAAAGGTTAGGCAGTCCTCATGTTTCACTTCAAGGTTATCGCTTCGTACTCTAGATGGCAGCTGTCTATAAAGATCTTTGTCATATTCTAAAGCTATAACGTTCTTTGCTTGACTCACTAGCAATGACGTAAGAGTTCCAAGCCCTGGCCCAATTTCCAATACTACATCTTTATCGTTAATCTCTGCTGAGTCACACATTGCCTGCAGGCTTAATTCATCATGTAGCCAATGTTGACCTAGTGCTTTTTTCGGAGTCGGATCGCTCATATTATTACCACCATCTGTTAACTAACCAGAAGTTATAAGCTCCCTGCCAACCACCATAGCGTTTAGCATAGTTTGAGCACCATCTTAATTGAGTAACTGGGTTAGTCGCCCAATCTGCTCCAGCACTTGCCATCTTGTAACCTGGTGTTGCCTGACAAAGTCCATACCCCACTCCTCCAGATGTTGGTGCTCCATGATATGCTGGACAGCCGCCGTATTCGCCTTGCCATTTCGTAGGACACCAGCCTGATTCTTTGCTTATAATATAGTCCACCGCGGCATATTCTGCAGGCGATACTCCTGCACCGATAAGCCAATCGGCTCTTGTTCCTAGAATAACGGCTTTAGATCCTTTGGCAATTATCTTCTTGATTGGAATCCTTGACTCAAATTGTTGCAATGGTACTTTTGTTGCCGCTACATCTTGAGTAACTTCATAGACAACGACCTTCATGCCCGGTACACCTTCTTGAACCACCTTAGTCTCACCAGCCGGCAATAACGGATCGTTACGTGTTTCAGTCTCGAACGGAATAGCTTCTTCGATAACTTCAACTCGCTTACCGCTATTCGCAACAACTATGTTGAGTTCCGGTGTTAGCTTTGTATCTGGACTTGGGAATACTTGCTGATCAGTAGTCAGCTTAATATTTTTACTCTCAAGCAAGCCCTTAACGGTATCCTCTCGTGTGCGGACAGGAACTCGTGTTCCGTAAAGATTTAGTTGCACTGTAATTGCACGGTCAATTGCGAGATTTTCACCAATAATATCTTGGTTGGTAATATCATCAACTGGAGCCTGTACGATTCCATCTTCTGGAGTCAGGGCGATGCCCGCCTTCTCAGCAATTGTTCGCGGATCCTGATATGCACTAAGTACTGTAATCTTTCTACCTTTATCTTCAATTGTTACAGGGCGTGCCTTATAGACATTAACGCTAAAATTATCTTCCAGAATCTTAGTGTCTAATGAAGGCTCGATGATATCTTGCTCATTAACTTCAATATTTTGCTTGGCTAGTAAGTCTTTTACTGTTTTTGCGCGAGTAGGGAATGTCTGCTTTTGGGTATCGACAGTCAATGATACTACGTGAAGATCTTCTGGCTTTACAGTCTGTCCGTTGAATAAGACGAGTCCAATTGAGGTCATGAAAAATAGTGCCAAAAATGTAATCACTGGAACTACAAACGGATGATGTCTTAATCTACGTGGCTCTTTGCTAGCAGCGGGGCTTTCAACAGCAGTTCGTGTATTTTTTTTCTTCGTTTTCATATATATAGTTTTTGATTCGGCAGAAAAGGCATGTAATCAGTAAAACAACCTGGCGTAATCACCCCCTATTGTAGCAAATTAGAGGTGTTAGAGAAAGCTTCGACAACCGGCATGACCGTAGTGCTAAGCTTAACTTTATCCAATTCGTCACGACTAACCCATTTGTAGGCAAGTATTTCTGGTCGCTGTAAATAGATTCGTGGCTTATCTGTAAGATGAATATAGAAGCAGTGGTTGTGGCTTGTAATACCCCTACCTTTGAGTTTCTTCATACCGATAAAGTTGCAGCGATTTGGCGCAATCTTAACTCCCGTTTCTTCCATGAGCTCTCTCATTGCACCCTCGGCAGGGTTCTCACCTCTTCGTAATCCTCCGCCTGGAAGATTCCAGTCCCCTGCTCCAAGCCAATCTTGAGTGATTAGTAATTTTTTGTCATGTATCAGTATGACTCTGGTTCGGGGTGGAGTAATACGAACGATAAACCAAATACCCGGCCAAGTGACCCAAAAACTGATTCTGCCTAAAACCATCCATATTTTTTTCATATTTTATCCAGCGGTGCAAAAGCAACATTTAACTTTTTAGATCCTCTACCCTTAAAGTATACGCTTGCAACTGATCCCTCAAGCTCCATTATTTGTCCATCGCCAAATACGCTATGACGTACCATATCGCCAACTTCATAATCCTGTACATAGTGTGGCTCGTCGTCCGCTACCTTATTGAAAGCGTCAGGTGAAGGAGGGTTAGACCCATACTGTGCATTTGTATCCACGTAACTTAGCTGACTCTGCTCTAAGGCATCCCCGCCAATTTCAGATAAAAACCTACTAGGAGCATTATGGTGTATTCCACCATATAGAACGCGGCTGCTGGCATAATACAAATAGAGTTCCTGCCGAGCTCGTGTCATACCGACGTAGCATAATCTTCGTTCTTCTTCCATTTCGGATTGATCGTATAAAGCCCGAGAATGTGGGAATATTGTCTCTTCCATACCGATCATGCAGACTACTGGGAACTCCAGACCTTTGGCTGCATGCAATGTCATGAGTGTAATTGCATTATTACCAAATTCAACATTATCTAAATCACTTACTAAAGCTACTTCTTCCAAGAATCCCTCTAGACCAACCTCTTGGTATTCCTGGGCGACGCTCTGCAACTCACGTACGTTTTCCTGCCGAGATTCACCTTGAGCAGTTCCATCGTTAAGAAAGCGCATGTAATCTATCGATCGAACTAGTGCTTCAATAAGTGCACTAACAGATATTTCGGAGTTAATAGAGCGTAGTGATTCAAGCTGATCGCCAAGTTCACTAAGACTCTTGCGAGCACGTGGAGTAATACTAAGGCACTCCGCTACCCTACCAAGCGCTTGATTTAATACCAGCTGTTCCTGATCTATCCAAGCAAAGAATCCTTGTAAAGATTTTGCTCCAACGCCCCTTGTAGGAACATTTACAATTCGCTCAAAACTTATCCTATCATCTGCCTGAAAAATAAGTCTTAAATAGGCCATCAGGTCTTTTATTTCTTTTCGATCGTAGAATCTTTGACCTCCAACTATTTTGTATGGAATTCCGTAATGAATACAAGCTTCTTCAATCGATCGGCTCTGGGCATTAGTTCTGTAAAGTACAGCGTAGTCTTTATATGAGCGTTGGGAAGCGTCAACATGGTTACGTACCAAACGAACAATTGCTTCTCCTTCTGCACGCTCACTGGATACTTGCGTTATGCGCACCGGAGAGCCACCTTCAACTGCAGTCCAGAGCTCTTTGTGGCTACGCTGGTCATTCTTAGTGATAATGGCGTGGGCAGCATCTAGAATAGGCTTGGTGCTCCGGTAGTTTTGCTCAAGCTTCACGACCGTGCAGTCTTTAAAGTCTTTTTCAAACTTAAGAATATTTTTAAAGTCTGCACCTCTCCAGCTATATATTGACTGCCAGTCATCGCCAACAACAGCAATATTGTTATGAGGACCAGTTAATAATTTTACGAGTTTATACTGTGCTGTGTTGGTATCCTGATACTCATCGATCATCACGTATTTAAATTGTTGCTGCCAGCGATCTCGAACATTTTCATGCTTACGTAACATGTTAACTGTTTTTGCTATGAGATCATCAAAGTCTAGTCCGCCAGCTTCTTTTAGCATTTTTTCATATAGTGGATAGACTTGTGCAGCTGCATCTTGCGCCGGGCTTGATGCAGAGGTTTTATATTCATCTGGCCCAATCATTTCGTTCTTGGCTGAACTAATAAGACCTCCAATTGTTCGAGCCGGGAAAGTCTTATCGTCTATTTGAAGTTGTTTAATGATTCGCTTAATTGCAGTCGTCCGATCTGCTTCATCAAAAATAACGAAAGTACGAGGTACGCCAATGTGTTCTCCATCTTGGCGAAGCAAACGTACACAAATAGAGTGAAACGTCCCCATGTAGGGCATGAAATGTCGGGGTGCTTCATGCTGAACACCTGAAGAAAGTAATTTCCAGACTCTTTCGCGCATTTCTTTGGCAGCTTTATTTGTAAAAGTTACAGCTAGAATTTCAGGTGGAGTTGCTTTGTGCTCGGTAATTATATGTGCGATGCGGTGTGTTAAAACCATCGTTTTACCACTTCCAGCACCTGCCTGGATTAGGAGTGGTCCCTCAGTTGTTTCAATTGCCCGCTTTTGTTCAGGATTCAGGCCGGTAAAAAGGTCTTGTTGCATCAATCAATTGTATCAAAAATCGGGCTAATTAACGCCACAATGCGCTAGCGTGCCTCAAGAACATTATATAAAAAGCGATACTAAGGCTTAAGAAGATCAAAAAACCAATGATAATTTTGCGTTTTTTGATGGGCCTTTTACCGACATGACCGATATGACCTTCGTCGTGCTTGAGCTTGTGTACAGGGGTACTATCAGGTGTACTGGCAGTAGGATTAATTTCTGGAGTCAATAATGATGCAGGAACAGCAGCTACTGGGTTATTCATAGTAGGCTGAGTGCTAGGAACGGTAGTCATCATAGGATCTTTTTGTTCAGGCACATTAGTAGTTATAAGCGGACGTGAGCTTGGGTTTGCTGCTGTCGCTCCTGGTCGGGCGACATCTGAGAATGTCTTAGGTGTTGGTGTGGGGGATGGTGTATTTTCCATTATATTTCTCCTGAAATTGCAGTTTGCATTCTGTAAGCAGCGTCGACGATACCGGAGAATTCCTGATAATTTAAGCTGGCGCCACCTACTAGAAGACCGTTTACGCCCTCTGATTCCATAAGGCCTCGGGCAGTGGATGCACTTGCACTTCCACCATAAAGAATACGCATTTCCTTAGCGGCAGTTGGACCATAAAGTTCACTTACATTGTGGCGAATTGCACGAATAGCGTCTGCAATGGTGTCAGGAGTTGGTATCTCATGATGAGAATAGTCAGTTCCATTACTTAATGCCCAGACAGGTTCATAGGCAATGACGACCTTAGAGACATCTCGTGATGCTAGGTTACTAAGAGCAGTTGTAACCTGGTCATGAATGACTTGCTTAGTTTCACCGTCTTTTCGCTCTTCAGCCGTTTCACCGACACATAGAATCGGTGAAATATCATTACGAATTGCTGCGGCAACCTTATCTCGAATCATTTCAAGCGGTTCATTAAATTTATGTCGGCGATCTGAATGGCCAACAATTACGTAATGAACTAGATCTTGGAGCATTGAAAATGAAACTTCACCTGTATAAGCCCCTTCATCTACAAAATATGCATTCTGTGCACAGAGTCTAAATTTTCTACGATCAATTTGTAAGCTGAGAGGCTGCAGGGCTAGCATGCTTGGAGCTAATACAAGTTCAATGTCACGGCGAATACGGATTCGTTCGTGCAACCGGTGCACTAGTATACTAGCCTGTTGTACATTCAGGTTCATTTTCCAGTTGCCGACGATAAGTAGTCTGTTTTGATTCATAAAATATTGTGCTTATGTTTATACATAGAATTGTATCATGGTTGGACGCATATAGATCGTGACTATTTTCACTTATTCAATAACGCTTCGACGCCCGGTAATCGTTTACCGCTCATTAATTCTAGACTCGCACCACCCCCTGTAGAGATATGATTAAAACTATCCGTTAATTTTCGGTTTTCTATATAGCCAACAGTATCGCCACCGCCAACAATACTAAAAGGTCGATTACCGTGACTACCGAGCATAGCGTCTACCAGTTGGTCGGTACCATGAGAAAAAGGTCCAATTGGATTATGTACTGCAGGTATTTCAGTTACGCCCAAGGAGCCGTTCCATATAACAGTTTTACATAGTTGCATGGCGCCTGAGATAAATGCACTTGAAAAGGGACCGATATCTAGGATGTACTCGTTATCTTCAACTCTGGATGAATGCAAGGAAGGCTTGCGGGGGTACTCTTCTATATCAGCAATGACATGTGCGTCCCAATCAACAATTCGGGTTGTTGTCTTGGTATCAATTTTCTTAGCGACGACGCCGTCTTGGGGTAGATAAAATACAAAATTACGTTGCTTAGCAGCTGCTTGGGCTCTTTTCATTATGTCTTTTGCAAGATGAATATCGTCTGATTCCGCCATGCTTTTTCCTAGCGGAACGCCCCTAGCGAGCAAGAAAGTATTTGCCATTGCCCCTCCCACTACGAGCACATCAGCTATATCTATGAATCTGTTAAGCACACCAATCTTATCTGCAATCTTTGCGCCACCAATAACAGCCATTAGAGGACGCTCTGGCTTAACCATAGCATTTGTAATAACATCTACTTCGTGCGCTAGCAAAAGTCCTGCAACACTAGGCAAATATCGTGTAATCGCATCCGTGGAGGCATGAGCCCTATGCACTACTCCAAAACCATCCTGCACAAATATCTCAGCAATACTTGCTAGCTGTTTTGCAAAATTCGCATCGTTCTTTTCTTCTTCAGGATGGAATCGCAAGTTCTCTAACAACAAAATATCGCCCTGGTTAAGCTTCTTGACTGCGTTCTCAGCCTTCTCTCCAATACAATCTTCAGCAAAAGCCACGGGTGTTTTTAGCAATGATTGAAGCTTTTTAGAAACTGGCCGCAGGCTACAGGAACTATCTTGACTATTTTTTGGTCGACCAAGATGTGAACAAATAACAATCTTGCACTTTTGAGATTGAAGATACTTGATAGTTTGCAGTGATTGCGTAATACGATAACCGTCCGTAATTTCACCTTTGTCGGTTACCGGCACGTTGTAGTCGGCACGAAGCAAGACTGTTTTACCCTGGAGGTCTATATCCCTTACTGTCTTCTTAGTAAACATTACAGTTCTCGAATCTTAATTGTATCTGTTGTGCCTACTCGGCCTGGGTATTTTCCTGAGACTGTCACAACCATATCTCGTTTTTTAAGAACTTTATTTGTCAGCATCCAATTAGTTAACTTAGTCGCAGCCAACTTATCTGCCGGTCGATTATATACTTTTACTCCGTATACGATAGCTAGTTGTTGAGCTGTTTCAGTGCTAGATGTAACGACAATGACAGGCGTAGTTGGACGGTGGGAAACTATATGTAGTGCAGTTTCACCCGTCAGCGTCTCCACAACTATTGCTGCAGCATCAATACTGTTTGCAAGACTAAGTACTGCACTTGGTATGGCTTGAATTGGCGAAGTCGCATGATCGACATCATCGAAGCTGACATGAATCGGATTATGATCTTGGACATACATAATGACACGCTTCATTATTTCAACTGCTTGAATGGGGTACTTGCCATTTGCAGTTTCGTCACTAAGCATGACGCAGTCAGCACCAAGAATAACAGCAGTCGCTATATCGGACACCTCTGCACGTGTTGGCTCGGGCATCTCGGTCATACTGGCCAGCATCTGGGTAGCGACAATGGTCGGCGTGGCATATTTAATACCAAGGCCTATTACTTGCCTCTGAATTACTGGCACAGATTCAGGTAGTGTTTCGATGGCTAGATCACCTCGAGCGACCATGACCATATCTGCAGACTGTACAATAGCGTCGAGATTATGTGTTGCGGCTTCTGTTTCGATTTTGGCAATTATCTTGGCGTTGCATCTAAAGTTACGGAGTAGTTTTCGTACTTTTTCGACATCATTTGCGTGCTGTATAAAGCTTAATGCAAAGTAATCGACGTCATGTGTTGTACCGAATACTAGATCTTCCCTATCCTTCTTTGTAAATATATCTCCAGCAAAATCAGTGTCAGGCAAGTTAATACCTTTACGCTTCACGAGTATTCCATCGTTTTCGGCACGTGCATAAACGACACCGTCTCGTACGCTGGTAATTGTTGTTCGGATGCGGCCATCTGCTATATAGAGCCGCTCACCCCTTTTAACTTTTTTAGAAAGATCATATTGAGTCGGAATGATATTTTCTTCATTATCGCTTTTTCCAAATTTAAAACAGAGGTTTTGTCCAATTCGCACATTAATAATTCCCTCAAAATCACCAAGTCTAATTTTTGGCCCTTGTAGATCCATCATGATAGCGACCGGTTTTTTTATTGAGTTACTAGCTTCTCTGATCCATTTTATTTGCTGGACTCTTTCTTCGTTAGTACCATGACTACAGTTAAGACGAAAGCCATTTGCACCAGCCTTCATCATTGCAAGAATTGATTCATAGCTGTTGGTAGGCGGACCAATAGTAACTATAATCTTTGACCGCTTAAATTGAGTAATTGGCACATCAGGGGCGCGACTTGTAACATCCATATCCTACTATTTTAGATGCTTATGCTTATAAATACTAGGCTTATGACTATTTAAAGCAATCGATTGGGGTAGCTTTATCTGTTCCCCTTACAAAAGAACACAGTATGGAAAATTGTTGGGGTTCTAATGGATACAATGAACCTATATCTTGTGGCTGAAAAATACTACCTTCAGTCATCAAATTATAATGGTAGCTTTTAAGATTGCTAACAAACGCCTCTGTATTAATTCTCTGATCAGTTAAACGGACTAAGAGCCATCCACCAAAAGCACTAAATCTTTCGGGTCGCGTAGTATTATAGTAATTTTTTATTGCTTCAGGAGAAGGGTCATAGTCCCCAATGTTGTCGTTAGGGTCCCTTGCCTGCAAATCATCCAGAACTGCAGTAAATAATCCTTTTGCCTCAGAAATACTAGGAGGAATAGGCAATGCAGTTCCCTCAATACTTTCCGTTATAAGCTTGTAGACCTTTCTGGAGACAAAATCACCCAATTGATAAATTACTGCGGTATTTGCGGCCGCATCGCGTATTTGCTCAGCACTTAGATGCACAATTCCTGGACTACGCTGCTCCAGAGTTTTCTGAAAAACTCTAACTAATCCACTTCGTATAACGATCTTGTCTGGGCTTGGCATTACTGAGTCTATAAGTCGAGGAACTGACTCGTCATGAGCTGGAACATTAGGAAAGTTGAGTGCCATAGCATCACTTTGTGCAATTACTACCTGAGCGTTACGAACAGAGTTAGCAATATTTGTACCATCCTTAAGGCTCAATCCAATTTCATCTTGCAGAAACGAATCAAGTGTAAGCTCAGGGTTTAAATGAGTTATATGTTTCTCAATTGAGTGACCTGTGTATCGGGCGCGAGATGGTTCTAGTTCGTTCATCTACTTTTTGATTCCTCTATATTTACTCAACTGTAGCATATTTAACAGATAACAAAACGTTAAGCATTTTCTTAGCACCAATTAATTTTGATATAAGCATAAATATTATTTATAATCGTAGTGTACGAGTAACGGCTATAAGTTAGGGCGGCTATGGAGAATATGGAGAAGAAAAATCTAAATAATTATACTTTAATTAGTGGCGTTATTCTTATTGCCTTAGTAATTTTTGCATTATTTTACTTTATAAATAACAGCAATAAAAATGTAACCACACCCAAGCAGCCGGTTACTGTAAGTAACCCTGAGCCCCGCAGTCCTACAACACCGGATAATGCCACAGAAGCTTCAACTGCCACTGAGACGAATCCTAATACAGTCACGAGAAATAGGACCGTAAGAGTCTCGACAGTTGCATCACCGGATACTAAAACTCCAGTTCCTGATCCAGTTGCATCACCTCAAATTGTTAATTCAGACAGAACAGTATCGGCTGACTTAACTGGATTAACCCAAATTGATTTAACTGGCATCTATGATTCGGGATATGGTTCACAGTCTCCGATACCTGGAGTACTAGATGATAGCTTCATACAAATTCCTATGGCAGGAAATGACTTTAATTTTTTTGGAACAAATTATGGTACTGCGGATACGGTCTATTGGAACTCAAATAATGCACTGGCTTTTGGATCAGTATTTAGTCCAATTACAGTAAGTATATCTAGCGACACAGCACCAGCAATTCTATTCGGAAATTACGATAGATTAGCATCAGATGTTTACTATTCACATTCAACAAGTGCTGACAACAATTTCAATATTACAAAAATACTTGTTAAATTCGCGGACTATTTTACCAATACTACTAATTTAGATGCTGGAATCTACCAAATTAGGTTAATAAAGGAAGTCTCGGGAGAAAAGAGGCAATGGATTGAAGTTTCAATAATTGCTAGCCCTCCTTCCCCAGGATACTCAAATAACCTTACTGTTAGCTATCCATCTGGAGTTAACGGCTCAGGTCAACCACAAGATTCAAATGGTCTTGAAATAGATACTACTAAGGACTCTCCTTATAACATCACCGACGGAGTGACCTTCCTGAACCCATTGGGTACACTTTACTCATCTGCAAGCCCTGCTGCTGGAACAAGCTTCATATTGCAGAGCGATGAGCTAGGTAATGCCTGGACCTTCACAAATAACTCATACGTTAATTTATAGGTATCCGTTGCTGCCTTAAATTAATTATTGAGAATGTATGCGCATAAAATATATTCTAAAAAACACTTGATTTCTGAAAAAAAAATTAATATAATATTTTGCATATAACCATAAGGATTATCATATGGCAGCCTCGCCTAAAAATAAAAAACAACCAAACAAAATAACATCATTACTAAGTAGTAAGCGAAATATTTCTATTTTGCTTATTGTCATAATTGCAGCTTTCGGTGCCTGGAGAGTGTTCCTTAGCGAAGCCTCACCAAATAATTGCCAGCTAGAAAAGAGCGTAAACATCTGCGATATCGATCAGGTGCAAGGAAATCTAGATAATATTCTAAGTAACGGCGCTGAAGCCTATAACCTAAATAAAAAAGATCCAAAAAATTGGCCACAATACTACGGTACGGCATTTAGAGCTCCGACAAGCGCGCTAGATGGATCACAGCCAGTGTATAGAGTCTATAATAGCTCGGTGACGGCGCATGACTATATGCTTGAAGCCGGAAAAAAAGATAAAGAAGCCAAAAATCCAGGTAAAGTAACCGTTGAGAAAATAGCGTTCTATGCATGGCCAGACGGAAAACGAACTGGTACAGTGGCTGTATACAGACTGACTCAGTCAGGTGGTACTACCAAAGTTATCTTCACGACCGACAGAGCATGGAGAGACAAACTTATTGCTGCGGACGTCAATAACAAAGACGGATGGAAAGATGGCGGCATCCCATTTTATGCATTTCCTCCGGCATATCAGGCAATTGGCACCAATGGTAAGCCTCAAGCAAATCCGTATGACTGCTCAATTAAGGAGAACTTTGTTAGCGATAGGTGTACAGCTGCACGAAACAACGTTGCAACGGCAGTCAAGGAAGGTAACATTGCAGCCAGTAATAGTTGTCCTACGACACTAACTGCATACATAAACGAACCATTCCCAAGTCGATTCCCTAAAGCCTGCCAGGATAAGTGGAATAAAGAGTCGTCTAACTGTTCCATAAAAGAGAACTTTGCTAGTGATAGGTGTAAAGATGCACGAGTAGCGTTTGAAAAAGCAGAAAAGGAACGAATAGCCCGAGAGAACGCAGAAAGGCAAGCTGCAGAAGCGCGACAAAACAGAAACACCGGATCAGGAAGAAACACTGGCGGTGGCACAGGAGGTTCGAGCTCCCCCCGAATTGATCCTAAACAGCCAACCGAATGCCCCAGAGGAAAAGTTTATTTTGGTGGATCCTGCAAAAATTCCCAAGACGTTCGAAATTTGGCCCTCATCGTTGAGTGTCGAAATAGCGGCAGATTTTGGGTTAATGGCGCATGCATTAGAGGAGTAAGTGAAGGTAAAAATTGGTGGTGTAAACTGAACCCTGGAGAATATCAAATTCAAGGTCCTAAAGCGAAATGGAATAAAGGAGATGCGTTTCTTAGAGTAATCTATAATGTGAAGAATAGAGATGCGGCGCAAAAACGGTGCGATGCTATGAGGACCTTTATTAATAGAACTGCTGAGTACCGGGGATATACAAATCAGTTAAGTGGCCCCTATTGATTCGATCCGCTATAGATACATTAATATAAAGTAAAATAGGAGAAAGTAATGAAAAGAATATTAATTGGAATAAGTATACCCATGATAGTTATCGGCTCGTTTTTAATCGGAGTAAAATTTCAACAGAAACAGAATGACAATTTATACAAAGCTTCCGCTTCATCTACAAATAATTTTGTTGATGGTATTATTACATCAAATGTAGATTATAATTTAGTAAACGAGACATATAAGAATAGTATTCAAAAAAGTGATTTTGATAAACTAAATTTAACAGTTAATGGCGGTAAAATTACAGATTATTATACTTTAACTTCTCCAATAGAAAACCAAAGTTATTATACAATAACTACAAAAGACAATAGGACTGTCACGCTGGTAATTTCTGCATCAAAAATTGACGACAAATGGGTTGTTACAAGTTCTAACCTCATCGAGTCGTAGTAATTAAATTAGTGCTATAAATCTCGTAAACTTATTAACTATCATTAAATTACAAAAAAGACTCAGTATATCTGAGTCTTTTTTTGGTGATCCCAAGGAGAATCGAACTCCTATTGCCAGGATGAAAACCTGGTTTCCTAACCGTTAGACTATGGGGCCACATGCTAGCCCTACCGCTGGCACAAGCTTCACATTACAGAGCGATGAGCTAGGTAATGCCTGGGCCTTCATAAATATCTCATATATAAGATTCTTAATAATCAATTTAGAGGAAACAATGGTGCGTGTGTTATCATTATGAAATCACTAACCATAAGGATAGTAAATGGCTAAAACAAAAAATAATAAATTATCAATTTTAAGCAGTAAACGTAATATATCTATCTTGCTAATTGTTATCATTGCAGCTTTCGGTGCATGGAGAGTTTTCCTGAGTGGAGCCGCACCAAATAACTGTCAGCCTGAAAAGGGCGTAAATATCTGCGATATAGATCAAGTGCATGGAAATGTTGATAACATACTTAGCAACGGAACAGAGGCTCAAAATCTTGGTAAAGACACCGCAAACTGGCCCTTATACCTTGGTGCAGCATTTAGAGCTCCAACGAGCGCACTAGATGGAGCACAGCCGGTATATAGAGTTTTTAATAGCTCTGTTTCTTGGCATGATTATATGTTTGAAGCTGGTAAGAAAGATAAAGAAGCTAAGGCTCCAGGCCAGGTAGCCAACGAGGGAATAGCTTTTTATGCGTGGCCTTCCGCTAGTCGGCCCGGGCTTGTGCCTGTCTACCGGTTAACTCAAAGTGGTGGAACAACTAAAGTTATTTTCACAACTGATAGAGCATGGAGAGACAAATTAGTTGCAGCCGATATTAATAACAAAGATGGGTGGAAAGATGGTGGTATTCCATTTTATGCATTCCCTCCAAACTATCAGGCAATAGCGCCAGACAACAAACCTCAGGCTAATCCCAATGACTGTTCAATAAAAGAGAACTTTGTTAGCGACAGATGTACTGGGGCACGGAACAATCTTAATGAAGCTGTGGCCAACGGAAACGTTGCTGCTAGCAATGATTGTCCTGAAACTCTAGCGGCATACATTAAAGAACCTTTTCCAAGTCGCTTCCCTCAAGCGTGCCAAGATAAGTGGAATAAAGAGCAGTCTAACTGTTCCATAAGAGAGAACTTTGTTAGCGACAGATGTAGAGATGCACGAGCTGCGTTTGAAAAAGCAGAAGAAGAACGTATAGCTCGTGAAAATGCCGATAGGCAAGCCGCTATAGCGCGACAAAATAATGGTGGTGGCGGAGCAACTAGGGGTGGCGATAATGGCGATGACGGCATAATACCGGGAAGCACTTCAACGAACTGTCCTGATGGAGAAATATTTTTATATGGAAGATGTATTAATGCCGCTTCATTAGATCGCTTAACAAGAGCAACTAACTGCCAGAACAGAGGTAATACGTGGTATCCAGCTGGCAATGGACTTTGCGTAGGGGCAGGAAGTACGATTGGAAGAAACTGGAAATGCCAGTTAATTCCAGGCAAAAATAATATCGGATTTAGTAGTGAAATATGGGTAAAAGGGACAGCTCAGACTTATGAATTTAAAAATTATATAGGGAATAAAGCACTTGCAGAAACTATGTGTAAAAATAAAGCAGACAATCTCAATAATCAAGCACGATTTAAAGATTATAAATACAGGTTAGACGGGCCTTACTAAATAAATAATAAATAGGGGAATAATTATGAAAAAATTAATATCAGTTATTGGTGTGGTTGTAATAATAGGACTTGCATTCTTTGGAGGAATTAAATATCAGCAAAATCAAAATAATAAAGTATACTCAGCATCAACTAATGCAGCAAACGACTTTATTTTTGCAACCATTGCGGAGGAAGATGCGAATAGGGTGACATACGATAACCTTAATGAAACTTATAGAAGCAACATTACGAAAGAAAACTTTGAAAAATTATACAGCGCATTAAAGGGCGGAGAGATCACTAAAACTTACACTATGACTTCTCCCATAGAAAATCAAACTTTCTACACTATTAAAACTAAAGATCAAAAAACCGTAACAGTCGCCGTGACAACTATAAAAGTTAATTCAAAATGGGTAGTGACATTATCAAATATAATTGAGGGCTGATCATTCATTGACACTATTTAGGTTAGATAACAGGGCTTATTTTTGGTGATCCCAAGGAGAATCGAAATCCTATTGCCAGGATGAAAACCTGGTTTCCTAACCGTTAGACTATGGGGCACCTCGACAGTATTACAGCTGGAACAAGCTTCCTAATTTAGAGCGATGAGCTAGGTAATGCCTGGACTTTCACTAATAACTCATATGTTAATCTATAGAGACCCGCAATACTTTTTTATAATAATTATGTTTGTGTGTTATTATTATGAAAATATAACCATAAGGACTATAAATGGCTAAAACAAAAAATAATAAATTATCAATTTTAAGCAGTAAACGCAACATATCTATCTTGCTTATTGTCATAATTGCAGCTTTCGGTGCCTGGAGAGTTTTCATAAGTGGAGCTTCTCCAAATAACTGTCAGCCTGAAAAGGGTGTAAATATCTGTGACATTGACCAAGTACAAGGTAATCTTGATAATGTCCTAAGTAACGGACCGGAAGCTCAAAATCTTGGGAAAGACACCGCAAATTGGCCCTTATACTTTGGGACAGCTTTTAGAGCTCCAACCAGCACACTAGATGGTGCGCAGCCGGTGTATAGGGTCTATAATGGCTCCGTTACATGGCATGATTATATGTTTGAAGCTGGAAAGAAAGATAAAGAAGCTAAAGCTCCTGGCCAAGTAGCCAATGAGGGAATAGCTTTTTATGCTTGGCCTTCCGCTAGTCGGCCTGGGCTTGTACCAGTATATAGACTGACTCAATCAGGTGGCACTACCAAAGTTATATTCACGACAGATAGTGCTTGGCGCGACAAAGTCATTGCTGCAGATACGAATAACCCTAACGGATGGAAAGATGGTGGTGTTCCATTTTATGCTTTCCCTCCAAACTACCAGGCAATAGCGCCAGACAACAAACCTCAAGCTAATCCCTATGACTGTTCTGTTAAAGAGAACTTCATTAGTGAAAGGTGTGCAGCCGCACGAAAAAATCTTGAACAAGCTGTTGCAAATGGAACTGTAGGCAGTAGTAACGAATGTCCTGCAACATTAGACGCATACGTAAAAGAGTTATTTCCTAGTCGCTTCACTCAAGAATGTCGTAATAAATGGAATACTGCATTAACTAATCCATCCAACCGTACTGTAAATCCTGCACCGACTGCACCAACAAATCCTGCACCGACTGCACCAACAAATCCTGCACCGACTGCACCAACAAATCCTGCACCGACTGCACCGCCATTACCTGATTTAGCAAAAATTGCTTGTGACGGGGATGGTGTTAGTGGTAACAGAGTGCAGTACATGTACTTATACTTTGAAGGCGAGCCTAATAGACTGGAGCAAAAACGTAGCGAAATTATTGCACAGGCAGTAAGAGCTGATCAAACTGTTCAGAAAACAGCGCAAAAAACCAAAGGCATGAGAAAAATACGATATGTTCACGATAACAAGAAAGTAGATTGCAACCTTGACATCAAATCAGTTATGTTGACTAAGGCTGACCAACAACAGATAAATAACTACGGTGATGAATCTTTGGAAAAATTAATTGGTAAACTTAGTGAAAAGAAATTTGGATTGACATCCAGTTTGCGAAAATATACCTTTTACGTCGATCACAATATGAAATCCTATGGAGGGACTTGCGGATTGGCAGGTCCTATAGGTCCGGCCAATCAAGCAGAGACAAATGCTTTTGTGCAGTTACTTCGTTCAAAGGGAGCGACTATAAATAATCAAGCTGATTTCGATAATCTATTTGAAACGCCAAATCCAATAACTAATATAAACGAAAACCTGCCCGGCATTGCAATATTTCCTACAGGTAACGTTGATAATAACGGTAGACTACTAGCTGACTGCTCAAAGCCAATTATAGCTGCGGGAGATCGTGCTCCAAGCGATGTACAAACCCATGAGTTAATGCACACCTTTGGAGCAGTGAGTAGCAAATCGCCTCATGGCTCTACTAAAGGTCACTGTCATGATGAGTTTGACTTAATGTGCTACAAGGATGACTCAACGGCTCTTGACTTTAGTGCATGTACGAATCCTACACAGAATTTTCTTCTAGATTGCGGAAATGATGATTATTTCAGCACAAATCCACCTGCAGGTTCATATTTAGCTAACAACTGGAATATTGCAAATTCGCAATTTTTCATAAGATAAAAGAGGGGTAATTAGTATGATCAATAAGAAAAGTATTTTGTTGGGAATATCAGTGATAGTATTACTCATTTCTGGGTTCGGAATATATAGATGGAACACCAATAGGCCAAGTACTAAACGCGAAGTAGTCGCAAAAAAAATTGAAGCTTATTATGAATCAAAGCCAAGAGTATCAGATGAGGCAACTATTGAAAAATCTAATTCCAAACTTCAAAAAGTGACAGAAGGCAGTTTCTGTGAGAAAGCTGGTTACTCTTATCAAGTTACTAATAGTGAAGGTGGCGTTGTTTGTACGCCGGGTTATCATTAAATATAGTTAAGACAGTTCTACACAAAAAAGACTCAGATATACTGAGTCTTTTTTGGTGATCCCAAGGAGAATCGAACTCCTATTGCCAGGATGAAAACCTGGTGTCCTAACCGTTAGACGATGGGACCACGTATCTATTTATAACCAAAATATTATACCATAACAATCACGTTTATTACAGCCCTATATTATCCATTGTGAGTGCTATTATAGATAAGTGTATAAGAAGATATTATCCGTAATTAATTCGCCAAGAACGTTACTTTTATTTGGGTTTGGTTTAACTGGTTTCTCTCTCATTACTTTAAGTTATTCTTGGATAGTACTTTTTAGCCTTATTCCAATATTAATGTACCTTATGAAGAGTAAGGGTCTCAGACGTAAGCAGATTACGCTAGACTTCTATTTAGGTGGTGTCATCCTTTGCGGATTTGCTAATATATTTCTCTTTCAGATGTCGCCTGAAAATTGGGGTATTGGGTTAAACGGATGGATCACAGTTGTAGCCAGGGCTATTGCATGGGTCCTAGTTTGCAGCTTTAGTGCATTAGCCTATGGGGCTCTTGGCTATTGCTTATCCAGTATAAAGTTGGCGGACAGACGAATATTTATCCTGCCCCTTCTGTTCCCGGTAGCTGAAGTCTTGCGCAGCTATCTATTCGCGGCAATGGCATATGGGCCTAATGGGAGCTTGAGTCCTAACTTTAATTGGGGATCTTTGGCAGTTCCAGCTTCAGGAACAATATTAGTATATAGTTCACGCATTGTTGGCTTTTTCGGGCTAACATTCATTACTGTTCTTGTTAACTTGGCTTTGTTTTTGTTAATTAAACGTAGGATCTATCCTTCCCTAATGATTTTGTGTGCTATTGCATTAGTAACTACTCTTGGATGGAAAATGGGAGATAATCAGCAAAGTTCAAGAAAGATAATAGTTAGTTCCGTACATTTGTCCGAGACAGATGATATGAAGAAGACCGATAAATCTCTATCCCCTCCAAGTGGTACAGACGTTCTCGTACTGCCTGAATATTCCGGCATAGAACAGGATATGGAAGTCTCAAAGTATTTAAGTCCTCTTTCCAGTAATGGCGTAGCAATTACCAGTATAGTGAACGGGAGAAGTCCTAAGGGAACGAACCGTATTATCTATCTGTCTAGGGATGGTCGAGTAATTGAGAGACAAGATAAGACATTCCTAATTCCTACAGGCGAGCTTCTCCCCTACAGTCTCCAGGCTTCTTTTAAAACTATTGGACGAAGTTCTATTAATGAAGACTTCCGATACACGCAGCAACTAGAGCGTGGCAAACAACCAGAACGTGTATATGTCACCAAAGATGGCATAGCTATTGGAACACTAGCCTGCAGTGGAGTCAGCGCCCTGAATGAATATAGCCGTCTGACCAACGAAGGAGCTGATGTACTGGTCAATACTGCCTCCTTGGCATTCTTACAGCCTAATAGCTTGTATCATGTATACGCCCGTAATATGGCTCGCTTTCAAGCAGTATCCAATAACCGACCCTTCGTGCAGTCTAGCCGTAGCGGACAAAGTTATATTTTAGATAATCAGGGCAAGACTCTAGTCGAATCTACTGGTCAGAACAAACAAATATTATCTGCAGAAGTATACATAAGGAAATAAAAAAGCCCCGATTGTTTAATCGAGGCTAAGAAGTATTTGAGCGGTCAGTCACGAGTGCTCATACGATCTTACGCATCATAGCATAAGAACAAATATAAGACAATTAAAAAGGAACTCCGATGTGGAGTTCCTTTTTTAGCCGTCACAGCTAGGACTGATCTATATTAGATACTCTTGCGTCGCATTACAAATCGGTGTGCGATTGCAGCGATTGCAGCAGTAGCGGCAAAGATAGCTAGAATGTTTCCAGCACCTGTATCAGGAAGTTTTCCAGATGGTGGTACGACTGGAGTTGTACCATTCTTGAAAGTTACAGTACGAGTACAAGTAGTACTTGTTACCCATTTTGTAGATCCGTCAGGCATCTTTACGTTTACACGAGCAGTGATAGTATAAGTACCGTCTGCAGCGTATGTGTGTTCATCAGTTTGCTTGTTACTTACTGCAGTGTTGTCACCCCAGTTGATTTCATAACCAATGATAGATGCGCCTTGACCTGTTGTAGCAGCATTGATAGTAGCACGAGTTTTTCGAGCTGTCTGATCAAGTACAGTTACATCTGTAACGCGGCATTCACCGTCACCTGTTACAACAACAGGAACTTCTGTTACTTCAACTTGTAGAGTAACGTATACACGCTGGTCCCAACATCCCCATACGTTTCCGTCTGGATTTACTGTTCCAATTGGAGCTCCGGTAGTTACAATTGAGTCACTCAATGCTTTTTCACCAGCAGAAGTAAACTGTTTTGCTGTACCAGTGATATAACTAAGTTTTACAACCTTACCATTAGTACAGGTAAGTGACATGCTTGCACTTTTTGAAGTTGCGTTAGAAGCACTAAGTGTTGCTTGTGGGTCAAATGCACTTTTTGAAGTTGCGTTCTTTAGATCCACTTTAACTTTAGTGTCACGAGCAACGCTTGGGCCTGTACCGTTTCCGTTTAGGTCTTGGCTTGCACCGTTGTGTACGTAAACACGTAGTTGAAATTTAGTACCTGTAGCACAGCTATTCTGTACATTAGTTGTAGAAGGACTTGTGTCTCCTAGAACTTTTCCTCGTAGGAAGTCTGCTTCGTTACCTTCGCTTGGAACGCCAGTATAGACGTTAAATGCTGGGCTTGGAGCAGGTGGTGTTGTAGCACCTGTATACGGTATTGCGTATGCGCGACCTGCTAATGATGCAAAGATCATAACACTTGCGAATACTGGAATTAGGCCTTTTAGTATGTTCTTAAATAATTTCATAGTATCTCCTTAGTTCTTTCTTCGCTTAGTTAGGCGCACCTGGAATTGTTACTTCAGATCCTTTAGGTTGCGTAGTTGTTGTAGTTGTTGTAGTTGGCCTTGGTGGCATAGTAGTTACAGGAGGACGAGCAGTTGTAGGTGGGTGGTAGATAGTTGTTGGAGTTGCATTTCCACCATCTCCGCCACCGTTACCGCCGCCGCCAGTTCCGTTGCCAGTTGTTCCGCCACCGTTACCGCCGCCGCCAGTTCCGTTGCCAGTTGTTCCGCCACCGTTACCGCCGCCGCCAGTTCCGTTGCCAGTTGTTCCGCCACCGTTACCGCCGCCGCCAGTTCC
>CALRBD010000001.1 GCA_943353855.1 uncultured Candidatus Saccharimonas sp. | reverse complement strand
CCTAGTGTTTCATTACCGTGCATTCCGCCAATAACTAGAACTTTCATATAGCTTCCTTTAAGTTGCTAATTATCACGAAGTCTCGCCAATCCGGAACTTGCTCATTACGTATAGATACAATTGAATCTACACCAAAATCCCTTTTAGCTACTGCCGTCATACGGGGTTCTATAGTTCTATAGGCAATTGTTTCGCAATCAAGCCTAGCAGCTAATCCTATTACAAACGTTCCAAAGTTCTGTAGATTGCCTTTAGGCTTTAGTTGTCTGCTTGCAAATACCTCATCCAGCCACATAACTGGTCCATCGCCAAGCATGTTGCTCATCCAAGTGCCCATTTCAGTATCGTCACTATACTTTTCATTTGCTATATCGCTCGGTTTTGCTTGCCATGCTACTGCTGCCATAGTTAATCCTTGCTCGTTCTGCTCTGCGTACCAAGCTGTGGGACGTGATAGACCTAGAGCGTTAAAACGATCAGTTAGCTCGTCTGATTCGTATGCGGGCAGCTCTGGACATAATCCGCAGGTATTACATAGGCTTCCAATAGCCGTAGCTGAGAAGCCGCCTATACAACGCATCTTTTCATCTTCACATTTACTAACTTCACTCCAAGGTGCAGATGCAAAGGCTTCTTGATATGTTGGGACTATCTCATTGTAGAGACGTGGTATTTCTTGTGGTGTGTAGAAATTATTGTTATTCATTCTATTCCTTTTAAAACTAATTAATTTAAAACTAAAATAGCCAGCGTCGTGCTGGCTTTTTTTATCTAATGCGATAACTATCTAGTCAGAACGAGCTGGCGATATATGCGTATGATGAACAGACTTTAATGCGGCTTCATAACCATTACAACCGTTTTTAAGCCATTCACTGATACGAGCAACTGTTCGGCTGCTAAGTTTAGTTTTATCTACAATCTCTGTGTATTTCTTTCCGTCCATAAGCATACGAGCTGCTTCTAGTCTTGCACTTATTTCAACGATCTCTTTTTCAGTCATTACGTCTCGGAGAAAGTTTTGCATAGTAAGTTTATCGGAAATAGAAAGCAAAGCCTCAACGAGCTGCTGTGCATTTTTATCTTTCCAAACTTTACTATATTCTTGCGTCATAAATACAGTTTACCAAAGTAAAGTATGTTTGTCAATGTTGAGCAGTATTAAAGTTAACTTACGCTGTAATATCTAATAAAATATAAATTTGTTATCGAATATTGGTGCGGATGAAAGGACTTGAACCTTCACGCCTTGCGGCACTAGCTCCTAAGGCTAGCGTGTCTACCAATTCCACCACATCCGCTTATACTATTCAGTAAATAGTTGGTATTAAATATCTACTAACAGATGTAATTCTAGCATAATTGGGTCTGTAGGTACAAGCGCAGTTGACCGTGCTATGATTACGGTATGAACGAAGCAATATATCCGCCAAATATTGAGACAGATGGTTCGAAGGATTTAGAAATTTCAATGGGTGAATGGCGGGCTGAGCTTGAAGAACTATTACCAACACTACCGCAAGATATTACAACTGAATTTGTTTTTGACTTAAATATTGCAGGTATGCCCGATTCAACAGAAGGTAATTCGCAGATGGGTGTTGGAGGATCAACCGTTACAGCTAGTAGGATCGAACTAGCAATTGACCCTTCTAAAATAAATACACCGGGATACAATAAGCTGATTAAAGCTACTTTTTTTCATGAGCATTTCCATCTAGCGCGAGGCTATAATCACCAAGATTCAAAAGGTTTATCCTTGCTGGATACTGCCATTGAAGAAGGTTCGGCTACAAAGTTTGAGATGATTACAGTTGGATCCAATCCTTGGTGGGGAAAATACCAGGATAGAGAGACAATGCTTGAACGCGTCGCTGAGCTTAAGAATACTGTCGTAGATGAACATACAGACTGGAATAAGTGGAAGTTTTACGACCCAGAAACAGACCGACACTGGATTCTGTATCGTGTTGGGGCGTTTATTGTGGATGAAGCACTTACTAATGGTGCCCTTGATATTCAAGACCTAGCAGTTATGACACGCGAAGAAATTCTAGAAAAAGCGAATCTCGCTTAAGTTGAAGCTTTAATTTGTAAGTCTGGTCACAGTATTTTTCGATAAAATACTAGCATTGCGTCACCATATGACTTAGAGACTACCTTTTCATACATTTCTTCAGGCAGTCGAATATCTCCGTATGGAGGCAAAGAACAGATGAAAAGTCCGCCGACTTTAGTATGTTTAGCGAGTTTTTCTATTACCGTTTCCTGTATGTGATTGTATGGTGGATCACAAAATACAAGATCGAAACGTTCTGTATTATTCCGGTATGTCCAACTACGAGCATTAATATGGAATAACTTCATACGGTCTCCAACTGCAAGTTTTTCAGCATTTGCACGAATTACTTTATATGCTTCCTTATCCAGTTCCAGTGCTACTGCAGATTGTGCTCCTCGACTCAGTGCCTCAAAGCTTAATGCACCACTACCAGAAAATGCATCGAGCACACTTAATCCCTTAATATCTCCAAGGGTATTGAAGAGTGCGGTTCGTATCTTATCGCCCATTGGATGCGTCTGAAAACCCTTAGGTGCATCAAAAGTATGGCCTTTAAGAGTTCCAGAAATTATTCTCATTTTTTTATAAGTATTTTAGAGTCTTGAATTGCGCAGTACCAAGCTAGGGTTACGGTTTTAGTTATTGTTGGAACCAGCTTTTTACGAATATCTAGAGTTAATTTAGTTGTCCATCCCCTTTTATAAAAACGCATATAGAGGTCTTGGACGGCTATTTCTCTGGCTGTTTGCTTAAAGTATTCGGTTACTCCAATTTCTTGCATTCGTTTAATATCTTCTTCTTTTGGCATACTACTGGAAAGCGAAAGTGGGGCGATAATTGCAGCGACTCCAAGCTCAAAAAGTGCATGAGTACTCATAAGGCCCTTAGGACCCCACATTTTCCAGTTGTTTTTTACCATCTCAGTTCTTGTACTACCAGGAATCACCATCTTGTCCTTGATAGTAGTGCGAGTCTCCATACCTTCCCCTCTTAGTTCGAGTAGTTTTTCTTCATATGGATAATGATGCGCTGGTGTAAGGCCGTCAACTAGAGCGTGAGCAAGCCACGCAGCCTCAAATGCTACACGTTCGCGGTTATGGGAAGCTAGGACTGTAACCAGCTTTTCATAATGCTCTCTAATAATATCAATTAACAGCACGTCCTTATCGTCAAAGGGATTATAAAAATGCCAAGGCTCATTGACTGCAGGACTCTTGCCTTTTATTCCGTCGGGTCCGTTGCGACCCTCGAAGTGGATAATGTTTTTAGAATCAGGAAACAGAGAATCGTCATCAAGTAATTTAGCTATATTATTACGAGCAACGCGGTCGATCTTCTGGTGAGCACCCATAATGCTGCCTGATTTATTTGTAAAAGTTGTACCTGAGTACATTTATAAATACCGTTATTAACTTTCTTTTTTTGAATACATTCAGATTTTATTAATTTAGATTAGTCACAGATCTCAGCGTATTCACTCTGTCTGCAAGATGCTTATAGTATACCATTTTTTCATCTTTTTTAATAAATTCACGAGCTGATTGTCTTGCTGTTTCAATGAGCTTCACGTCTGTTAATTTAGCGACCCTCAGGTCAAGTTGGCCGTGCTGGAACGTTCCGTAAATTGCTCCCGGGCCTCTTAGCTCTAAATCTAGCTCAGCCAGCTTGAACCCATCATTGTTTCTTTCAAATATTTGTAATCTTTTACTAGGGGCTTTTGAATCACTGAGCAAAAGATAGCAATAACCTTGATGTTCACTACGTCCGACTCGACCTCTCAATTGGTGCAGTTGTGCTAATCCGAAGCGATCTGCACTTTGAATTAGCATCACAGTAGCATTAGGGACATCTACGCCCACTTCAATTACTGTTGTTGACACTAATATGTCGATTTTTTTATCAATAAAGTCCTGCATTATGGCATTTTTCTCATCTGCCGGTAATTTTCCGTGTAACAGACCTACTCGACGATGCTTAAATGGCCCCTCGGCAAGCTCCTTGTGGACTTTACCGACTGAATGGACTGTTTGTAATACTTCCGAGTCCGTAATTAGCGGGCAGACAACAAAAACTTGTCTACCTTTATCTATTTCTAAATCTATGGAAGCATGGATTATTTTTGTAGAGTTGGGTGAAATAATATGAGTTTCAATTGCTTTTCTACCTTTAGGTTTCGAAGAAATTATTGAAATATCGAGTTCACCATATAAGGTTAAGGCGAGTGTCCTAGGGATTGGGGTTGCAGTCATGGATAGGACATGAGGCATGTGGCCTGCCTTTTTTTGTAGCTGTTTACGCTGTGAGACACCGAAACGATGCTGTTCGTCGATTATAACGAGTCCCAGATTCTTCATATTAACCTTATCTTGAATGAGAGCATGCGTTCCAATGACGAACCGTACATCTCCTGAATCTATTCTTTCATGCATTATTTTTTTCTGGGATGCTGACATGCCGCCAACAAGCAAGCCGACAGAATGTTCAAGGCCAATAGGTTTTAAAAGTGAGTAGATTGTCTCTGCATGCTGACGAGCTAATAGTTCAGTTGGTGCCATAAAGGCGACCTGAAGCTGTTGGGCTAAGACCATTAAAGCTGCCATCGTTGCAACAACCGTTTTTCCGGAACCGACATCGCCTTCTATGAGTCTGTTCATGCAATTAGCAGATGCCATATCTTGATAAATCTGCCAAGTAACCCTTTTCTGGTCAGGAGTAAGTTCGAATGGGAGATTACCCACAAAATCTTTTGCTAGTTTCTGATTAAAAACTATATTGAGCGCATGCTCATGTTCATGTTCGTCCTTATTTAGCAGTGATGCGAGGGCTAACTCAAATACTTCCTCAAAGCCAAGTCTTTTTTTTGCCTCGTCAAGGTGTTCTGAGCTTTTAGGAAAGTGCATGGCAAGTAGTGCATCGTGCCTAGGAATCAAATCTTGTTCACTCACAACCCACTCAGGCAAAGTTTCGGGTGCACTCTTGATATACGAAATTATTTCTCTAATCGACTTACGGATTTGATTTGATTTTAAACCCTTAGTTTCCTTATAGCGAGGTACAATACGGGCAGTACTTATAGGAAGATCGGAAACCTTTTCAATGGTCGGGTTCAATAGAACCATCTTTTGTCGACTGAGTTCAAACATTCCGGAAATGAAATAATCAGCTTCACTTCCAATTGACGTAGCTCTGTAAGGCTGGTTGAACCACACCATACGAATAGAGCCTGTGGAATCTTCAGCTACCGCTTCAGTAATATGCATACCTCGCCGGACATACCTACCTGTAACTTTAATTATTTTAGCCTTGATAGTTACTAGGCCGGGTTCGATATCCTGAATATTAGTTATGTGAGAAAAATCAGTGTAGCTTCTAGGATAGTAATCGACTAGATCCTGAAGTGTGGCAATACCTATTTTATGAAATAGTGGCTCCGTTGCCGGACCAATACCCTTTATTATTCCAATACTATCAGATCCGTTCATGATACCAATACTACCTGGAGAACGATGTATGGTCGAGTCCTATACAGCTTTTCGTATGAGAAGGAACGTACTTGGACCAAAATATGCTTTTGCAAGTGTTGGTTGCATTACGTTTTCTATTGCTAACATTGCACTCTCAGGTAAGACTTTCTTTAGAGATTGACTACGAAGATTTGAAACAGATAGTACTTTTTCAACTTTCAATCCTTCATGGGCAAGTTGTTTGATTACTGTTTTCGGATTATGGTTCACGAATGCTATTTCTTTATCATTGCGATTAGCATCAGATCGTATGTCTACAGGTTTTGTAGGCATTTTTTTACCTTTGAGTAAGTACTTCATACGGTTGCGTGCATGAATGTTGTTGGCAATCTCTAATATAAATACTCCGTCGTCAGTAAGTACTCGCTTTATTTCTGAAAATTCTTTAGTCGGATCTGGAAGATGGTGCATAACGCGAATCATAGTAATAAGATCAAGTGAATTATCTTTAAATTTAAGATCGTCGGCTTGTGTTAGTACCATTTTTATATCTGGCTGATCTTTAAGATAATCTTTACCGATATCAAGCTGCTGCTGGCTAGGTTCAGCTAGTGTAACTACGTCTGCGTATTCCTTAAGGAAAATACAAAGTCTTCCAAAGCCTCCACCGATATCAGCAGCGTTTTTGAAGTGCTTGCCTTTAAGAAATCTTTTAAGCGCTATGATTTCTGACTTGTTTTCGTAATCTCGGCCATTCCAATAGTCTAGGTAGTTATGTTTAGGGTCGTTATATTGATCGGCTTTTTTCTTTGATGTTGGCATATGTACCTTTGTTTAATTCTTGTTATTATTTTTTCTACACAGCAAAGTATACAGCATTATTGCAGGCAGATTACAGTTTGGTTATTTTTTCCTCTTCTCAGCAACATATAGCCTTCGATAAATGTGCCTGGATCAAGAGTCGCGTTTTCGGGCCCTATCTGAGTTCCATTGATATAAACCGCCTTAGCTTCAATGAAACGACGTGCATCCCCTTTAGATGAAGCGAGATGGGAAGCAACAAGAATATCAATTAGGGAATCATCTTTTGAAACCTTTGTAGAGCCTAGCTCTTTTGATAGCTGCACAAAGTCCTGGGGAGCAAGCGAATTAAATGACGTATTCCCAAATAAGGCTTCGCTGATCTTGCGTACTGAATTTGCAGTATCTAGCCCATGTATAAATTTTGTTGCTTCATATGCAAGTTTCTTCTGTGCGGCTCTTTGAGATTTATTTTTTTCAAAATCAGACATTGTCGCATTTATATCTTCTTCACTAATTTCAGTATAGATTCTTAAGTAGTCATCAACACCGGCGTCATCAAGATTAAGCCAAAATTGATAGAACTGATAAGGGGTTGTCATATCAGGATTTAGCCAAACAGCTCCAGCTTCACTTTTACCGAATTTGACACCCGTTGATTTATTAACTACAAGCGGTGTTGACCAAACATGAGTCTCGTTACCCGTTACTCGTCTTATTAGATCAACGCCAGCAATTGCGTTACCCCACTGATCAGATCCGCAAATCTGTAGAGTCGCATCCTTTTCTTTATGTAAATGAAGAAAATCATAGGCCTGTACTAAGACATATGAAAATTCAGCATAACTAATGCCCATACCGTCAGCACTTAAACGCTTGTTCACAAAATCACGTCCAAGCATCTGTCTCATAGGCACCTTTTTACCTATGTCCCGCAGAAAATATAGGTAATTCATATCCTTAAACCAAGAATAATTATCAACAACTTCGAAATCAAGGCCATCAAGTATAGTTTTATATTGTTCTACAATATTTTTTTTGTTCTGCTCTATTTCTTCTAGAGGCTTTATTTCTCTTTCTTCATTTTTGCCGTCAGGATCGCCAATCATACCGGTGGCTCCGCCTATCAAAAGAATGGCCTTGTGTCCATGTCGAATGAACGCTCTAACCATCATAATACTTGCCAGGTTACCGATAGTCATTGAAGCTGCACTTGGATCTACACCGAGGTAAAATGTACGCTTTGTTGAGTCGAGATCCTTCATGGACTTGAAGGTTGTTTGATTAACGAAGCCTCGTCTTATAAGCTCCTGCGTAAGTGATTCTTGTACCATACAAAAAGTATACCTTATAGACATGGTCGTTGGTAGTAAGATGAGAATTTATATACAAATATAATGCTAACGATTTTTTACCTATGAAATTACAAAAATTTGGTATAATAAATACTACATAAGGAGCGAATTACATTCTAATGAACAAGCCATCCAATGCTAAAGGTAGAAAACCTACAGGCTCTAACAAGTACACCACTCGTAGCGGTAACATTATTAAGATTAATAAAGGATTTGGTAATAAAATTAAATCAAGTAAAGCTGCAAAGTCTGCACGATCTGCAATGAGACAAGCTGGGCTACCTAAAAATCGGCTTAAGCGTTTTTTTGCGCATTTCCAACCACGTAGAATGTATAAATATTGGTTTAGTCGTGACGGTGCTATTATGGCACTTAAAATCATCGGTATCGGACTTATTACAGGATTCCTTATTCTTATAGCTCTTTTTGCCTTCTTCAGAAAAGACTTACCTAACCTCCGCGATATCAGCGGCAACAATATAGGCGGGAGTATACGATACTATGATCGCACCGGTAAAACCCTGCTTTGGGAAGATTACGATGCAGTAAAACGAATTCCTGTTACTGAAGCTGAGACTGGAACATTTGTACGTAACGCGACTGTTGCTGTTGAAGATAAAGATTTCTTCAAGCATGGTGGCTTTGATATACGTGGTATTACGCGTGCTGGAGTCAACAACATTACTGGAGGAAGCAGCCAACAAGGTGGCTCAACAATTACCCAACAGCTCGTTAAACTTACGCAGAACTGGTCTAAAGATAGAAGCTATACTCGAAAGTTTAAGGAACTTATTCTTTCTGTAGAACTAGAACGTAGCTATTCTAAGCAGGAAATTCTTACTGGATATTTAAATACTGCACCATACGGAAACGTCCAGTATGGAGTTGAAGCTGCATCCCGTGACTATTTCCAAAAAGCAGCTAAAGATCTAACCCTAGACGAGGCAGCCTTTTTGGCAGCCATACCAAAAGCTCCTTCTTTCTATTCGCCATATGGAGCATACTTTAAGACTAACCCTCAGGAATCACGAGAAGCCCTTGTAGGACGTCAACAGTACGTTCTTAAGCTAATGGCCGAGCAAGGTTATATAACTCAACAACAGCGCCAGGATGCCCTTAAGGTAGATACTCTTGCTAAGGTTAAGGAACCACAACCAAAATATGCTGGAATAAAAGCTCCTTGGTTTGTTCTAGCTGCCAAGAAACAACTTGAAACAAGTAGAGAGACAGCTAAGATTGGCGGCTGGTCAGTGATAACTACTCTTGATCTTAAACTTCAAGAAATAGCTGAACAACAAGTAGCCAAAGGTTTACCGCAAATCAAACGACAGGGTGGTGACGTCGCAGCCTTTGCAGCCGAGGACGTAACCAATGGTCAAATGGTATCTCTTGTTGGTGGTGTTGACTTTAATAACGCTGAGTTCGGACAGTTTAATTACGCTAACAGACCATTACCTCCGGGTTCAAGCTTTAAGCCATATGACTACTTAGCGCTTATTGAAAACAGTACAAATGTTGGTGCAGGAACTGTACTATATGATACTCAAGGACCAGTAGACGGCTACCCTTGTACTAACAAGAACAGCCCGAAAACCGACAAAAACGCTAACTGTCTATGGGACTATGACTTTAGGTACCCTGGCCCAATAACACTACGTTATGCTCTTGGTGGCTCACGTAACGTACCAGCTATTAAGGCGATGCTTACAGTTGGAATAGATAAAACGATTCAAACTGCAGAAAAACTTGGACTCACAAGTGGCTATAAGTGTTACGAAGATGAAGCTAACACTAAAGAAGGCCCTTGTTATGCGTCATCTGCAATTGGTGATGGTGCCTTCTTACACCTTGATGAACACGTGCACGCATATGGAAGTATTTCACGCAATGGAAACGTGATTCCTCAGACATACATACTACAGATCAAGAACGCTGGTGGAAAAGTATTAGAAGAATGGAAGCCAAGTAAGGGTACTCAAGCCGTACGTGCAGACTCTGCATATATTGTTGCTGACATGATGAGCGACCCTAATGCCAGCTACTTCCCTGCCGGACGTAAACCGCATCGCTTCAAGGACTGGAAGTTTGCTATGAAGACTGGTACTACCAACGATAACAAGGATGGTTGGATGATGGGCTTCTCTACTAAATATGCAGCAGGTGTTTGGGTTGGATATCATACTAGACAAAAAGTCATGAGCGGAACTATGGAAAATATGACTCAACCTATTTGGCAAGGATGGATGAACGCGGCGCATGCGGATATACCTGCCGTCGAACGACAGAAACCTAGTGGTGTACAAACTCAGCCAGCCTACATAGTACGTTCTCACGTAGGTATAGGATCTGTCGAACCAAGTCCTGCAAATGATCTATTCCCATCTTGGTACAAAGCTAACGCCAAGAACAATGGTGCTGCTCAAGTCATTGATAAGGTATCAGGAAAGCTTGCCACTGAATGTACTCCAGAACGAGCTAAAGAAACTGTAAATAACGCAGCAGCAAATCAATTCTCTGCAGATAAGTTCGTTCCTGGTGGCCTTGCAGGAGCTAACGCTAACGGCGACAAGGATGATATCCATAAGTGTGGCGATACACCACCAAGTATCTCCCTAAGCCCCTCAGGAGATGGATATACGGCTACCGTATCTCAAGGCATATACCCGATTAGTAGCGAAAAGTTTAAGGGAGTCGTAAACTTCATTGTAGATGGTCAGATTATAAGATCATTCGAAGTAACTTCTAATGGTCAGAGTGTCACGCTTCCGGCATCTGCACTATCTGGTAGTGGAACATTAACAGCCCAAGTAATCGACAGTGTTCTTTACGAAGGAACAGCAAGTATTGCATTCAGTTCTGCCAGCAATCAGATTACATTAAGCGGCTCTGGAGGTAACTTTACCTGGAATAGTATTTCAGGTGGTTCTCCATATAAGCTTTGCTACAGTAGCTCAACAGTTACACTTACCTGTACTGGAAATATAACTTCACTAAGTTATCCAATACCAAGCATTTCAGGATCTAGCAAAAAGGCATACATTCAAGCGAATAACGGTACTCAGTCTAATTCAGTTAGTCTTTAGGATTCCAAGAAGCCATTAAGGGCCGAACGTATATCAATTACTTCGTGCAAACCTGATGGCTTCTTGCCAGTTCTAATCTTAGGACCTATTGCGCCATCGAATCCCAGCTTAGATGCTTCTTGAACGCGCTTTTCGACAAATGGCACGTGACGCACTTCGCCGCTTAGTCCTAGTTCTCCGAAAACTACTGCATTTTTCTTGAGCTTAAGACCTTTACTTGCACTGGCAATCGCCATACATACGGCAAGATCTGCAGCAGGCTCACTCACCTTCATGCCTCCGACAATATTAATATATATATCGTGCTCGGCAAGATTTAGTTTCGTACGACGCTCGAGCATTGCAATGAGCAAGTTAACTCTATTTAGATCAATTCCACTAGCGGCACGCTTAGGGTAACCGTAGCTCGATTTATTAACTAAGGCCTGGACTTCAACTAGGAGCGGCCTGGAGCCTTCCATAGTAGCCAGAACTACCGAGCCGTCACTTATCTGTCTCTCAGCTAACAATGCTGCAGATGGATTCTTAACTGGCTGCATTCCAGATTCCACCATTTCAAATATACCGACTTCATTGGTTGAACCGTATCTATTCTTGACTCCTCGCAGTACCTTGAAGCCTCCATACCTGTCGCCTTCTATTTGCAATACAACGTCAACAAGGTGCTCTAAAACTTTAGGGCCAGCAATTGAACCTTCTTTTGTTACATGACCAACAATAATTAACGCCGTGTTAGTATTTTTAGCCACTATACTTAGTACATGCGTGCTGTTTGTTATCTGGCTTACAGATCCTGGAGCAGAACTAACTCCTTCTACTGAAATTGTCTGTATTGAATCAACGATAATTAGTTTGTATTTCTTACTAGCAATAGTAGACGCGATGTCATCAGCGCTGGCGCTTGAAGCAATTTCAAGATATTTACCACGTGTCTTTAATCTATCTGATCGTGAGGCAAGCTGATGTACAGATTCTTCACCACTAACGTATAGAACCGGAACGGTGTCTCCAACGGCACTAGCGATCTGTAGAAGTAGAGTACTCTTTCCAATACCTGGCTGACCAGCTATCAAAGTTACGCTGCCAGCGACAAAGCCTCCACCAAGCACCACGTCAACTTCAGGAATAGAAGATGTAACACGTGGTTCATTTTTAATTTTATTAGCTTTTTTTAGCTGAGTAGTCTTGATTAAGTTACCGTGCTTAATAGCTTGGCCCATGTTTTCTACAAGTAGTTGTTCGCTTAGAGTATTCCATTCCCCACAGGACATACATTTACCTGACCATGATGACGATATGTTTCCACAACTACTGCACTCGTATTGTACGCTTTTTCTAGATCCCATTACGTCTAGTGTATCATTAAAGATTCTGAATTGGATCAGCGCCTGGCTGAATGCTACTGTCTAATGCTTTATTAAGTTCTTGAGCTTCAATCGCTATTTTATTACGCTCATCGAGTATTTGTTTATATTGAGCTACAAGGTTTTCAGTCTCAGTAACAATCGCGTTGAATGCTGGAATACGCCTATTATATGCTGGAACGGCGTTGTTATATTCTTCGATCTGCCCTGAACGTAGTAGACTATCCAACCTATCACTTTCAGCATTAATACTCTTCTGTAATTGGTCTAGCTGGGTATTGTTTGCTACAACCTGCTGTTCTATTGATTTTAGCTTAGCGTCTAATTCAATTACTTTATTCTTTCGAGATATAAACTCTGCTTCGTACTGTATGGCGTAAGCGACCACTTTCTTACGCTGAGTAAAATACTTTGAATAGTATTTTTCCAAGGCTGGAGATAGTGTCTCGACTTCTGTTCCAAGTATAGAATGCAGCTCATTAGAAATATCGGCTCCATTTTTTCTATATAGTTCTATCTTGGATCGTATTTCTGCGTCTTTTAAATTTGTATAGAAATCATTTAACTGATTATCAACATCTACCTTCTCACTCGCTCCAAGACGATCGTAGGCTGCGTGAAGCATTTCGTGAGCTGCAGTAACTTGCTCGACGCCTGATAGGCGTGAGTCATTAACTTTAAGTAGATAGATGCCTTCATTCTTAATATAACAACCTAGTACAATTGTATTCTCGCCAAATTTACAGCTTTCATAGAAAACAGCTTTTTCTTGAACCTTCGGATCATTAAGAAAGAATACTCTTTTACTCTTATCGGTCATGGTCGTATCCTGCGCAAGCTGCGAGATTGAAGCAGCCGGCTGGTAGCCACGAAGAGCCCACCAGTCTTGAATATTTTGTCTTTGAAATATTGCTAAAGCAGCAATGATTATAAAAATACCGGAAAGTATAGTCTGAAATATTTTTGTTTTTCTACTGAGAGCCATGTCTATTATTATACTGCGTATCGAGTTTTGTAGCTACAATGCTATTACTATTCGCTAGATGCTGAATATTGTAGTTTTTTATTTTCAAGTGAGACTTGGATAATATCACCCTTATTATAAGCGCCTTCTAGTATTCCATGGGCAATTGCGTCTTCAATGGTATCTTGTAGGAGTCTACGCATTGGCCTTACGCCATTAGATGCATCGTATCCATTTTCAAGTAAGTGTTTCTTTGCTGCAGTATTAACCGTAATTCCAAGACCATGTTTAATTAGTCGTCGTCTTAGCTCGTCAATTTGTAGATCAAGGATATCTAAAGCCTCTTTTTTGGTGAGTGCATGGAACACGACAACTTTGTCGATACGGTTTAAGAGTTCGGGTCGCATCATCTTCTTAAGCTCTTCATGCACTTTTTGACTATTACGTTCATGTAGCGACTCTAGATCTTTTTTGTCTCGGGTACTATCTGCTTGAAAACCAAGGCTGGCCTCTTTTTGTAACTTGTCTGCACCAATATTACTAGTCATGATAATAATTGTATTAGTGAAGTCTATCTTCCTACCTTTTGCATCTGTAAGTACACCGTCTTCTAGTATTTGAAGTAGCATGTTAAACACATCCGGATGTGCTTTCTCAATTTCGTCAAAGAGCACTAAACTATAAGGCTGACGTCTAATCTTGTCTGTAAGCTGTCCGCCTTCATCGTATCCAACGTAGCCTGCTGGCGCTCCGACTAAACGTGATGTATTGTGTCGCTCGCTAAACTCACTCATGTCGATCTTGATCAGTGATTGAGCAGTGCCAAAATATCTTTCAGCAAGTACGCGAGCGAGTTCAGTTTTTCCAACTCCAGTAGGACCTAAAAATATAAAAGATCCAACAGGACGTTTTTCACTTGATATCCCAGAGCGACTTCTACGAATAGCTTGCGATACGGCAGCAACTGCTTCTTTTTGTCCAATTACGTGTTTAGATAACATCTTTTCAAGTTTTAATAAGTTCTTGGCCTCAGAGCGCACTACTCGTTGAGCAGGGACACCAGTGATACGTGCAATGACTTCAGCTAGATCTTCTGACTTCATTGGAGTCTTACTGTCTACCTTATCGGTGCTGCGAAGTGTCTTCAGTTCTACTTGTATTTGGCTGCTACGTGTTTTCTCGCGGGCGGCTCGCTCATAGTCTTCAGACTCAACTGCTTCATCAATCCTTACTTGGATAAGCTTTAGTTCATTAGCAAGTTTACGTACTTCTGGTGGCGTTTTACCAAGTCCTACGCGTAGATGCGCACCTGTTTCGTCAATTAGATCAATTGCTTTATCTGGCATAAATCTATCATTAATATATCTATCTGCGAAATATACTGCATCTTCTAGGACTTCATCGCTAATAGATACTCCGTGAAAAAGCTCATAGTGTTTACGAAGACCCTTCAATATGGCTAGCGTTTCGGCACTAGATGTTTCGGGAACTTGAACTGGTTGAAAGCGACGTTCTAATGCGGCATCTTTTTCGATATGTTTCGTATATTCAGTAGTTGTTGTTGCACCGATCATCTGTATCTTACCTCGAGCCAGTGCGGGCTTAAGTATATTGCCAGCATCCATTGCGCCCTCAGCTGCACCTGCTCCAACAATTAAGTGAAGCTCGTCAATAAATACGATCGTATTCTTGTCATCTTCAAGTTCAGACATCACCTTCTTTAATCGTTCTTCAAATTCACCACGATACTTAGTGCCAGCAATCATACCAGCTAAATCTAGTAATATTATTCTTTTATCTATTAGGCTGTCAGGTACGTCTTCTTTTACGATTTTCTGTGCTAGACCTTCAACGATTGCGGTTTTACCTACGCCAGGCTCTCCAATTAGAACAGGGTTATTTTTTGTGCGTCGGTTAAGAATAGTGATAACACGCTGTATTTGTTGTTCTCGTCCAATAACTGGGTCAAGCTTTTGGTCTCTTGCTCTAGCAGTCATGTCAGTTCCGAAAAAGTCCAAAGCAGTTTTACGAGCTTTTTTACCTGACCTTTGAGTACCTGCTGAAGCAATTCCTTCGCCCTGACCATTAGTATTAATAGTCGCCAGAACATCATTACTTAAGATATCTGGGTTAACGTTCATATCACGCAATAAAAGAGTTGCCCGTGCATTCTTTTGGCTGAGTATGCTGTAAATAATATGTTCGGTTCCGCAGTAATCTTGTGCGAAGTCTTTAGCAATATCATATGCCATACGGAGCGTCAGCTTAGCTGTCTCGCTAAGGCCTTTAGCACCCATATGAATTGTTATTGGTTTTGGAGTAAGGTTAAGAGCCAACTGTGCTCTGTTCAATGTGATACCAGCGTCTTCAAGGATTTTTGCACCCATGCTATTTTCTTGAGCGAGTACGCCAAGAAGTAGGTGTTCAGTACCGATGTATGCACTACCAAAACTACGTGCAATAGCATCAGAATGCTTTAAGCTTTGGAGAGCGTTATCTGTAAGGTGGCTTAAAAATTCTTGAAAATCAGGTGTATCTTGCATGTTATCCTCATACTCGTATTATATGCTATAACAATAATATCAAACTAGCACTCGGCAAGCAAGACTGCTAATACCGTCTACTCGCCGTGTTCTTCAATAGCGTCTAGTAAGCTACTTTCGAGCTGATCTTTACGCTTTAGTCGTGGTTTCTTAGTCATTTCAGTAACTACTGGTGCTGCTTCTTTTACCACTTCTTTTACTTCTTGTTTTGGCTCATCAGGAGTGATGTCAATATCATAGCCCGTTAGTTTGCTTGCAAGGCGAACGTTTTGTCCACTCTTACCGATAGCGATACTAAGCTGATCTTCTGGAACAATGACTACTGCCTTTTTTTCTGATTCCATAATTTCTACTTTTGTAATCTTAGTAGGGCTCATAGCATTCATGATGAATTCTTTAGGATCATTACTCCATACTATAATGTCGATTTTTTCTTGTTCTCCGATTTCACTCATAACAGCGTTAACACGTGTTCCATGACCACCGACAAATGTACCTACAGGATCAACTCCCGGAGTATTACTGGCAACAGCGATCTTACTTCGGATACCGGCTTCACGAGCGATAGCTTTAATCTCGACAGATCCAGCTTCCATTTCTGGAACCTCGTTACGGAAAAGATATTCAACAAAAGCTGAGTTTCCACGACTTACAATAAGTTGTGGGCCTCTAAAGCTACGTTCTACATCTTTTAGATATACTTTGAGTCTTTGACCTGGGTAGTATCGTTCTCCAACGATCTGTTCACTCTTTGGCATTATGCCTTGAGCCTTACCGAGATCAACGCGTACAATCATACCTTCAACACGAGATACTAGACCATTTATAATAGTACCGATTTTGTCATCGTATTCAGCCATTACGATTTCTCGTTCAGCTTCGCGTAATCTCTGCAAGATAACTTGCTTAGCAGTTTGTGCAGCAACACGTCCAAAGTCTTCAACCTTCTGATGAATCTCTACAGTTTCACCGATCTTAACGTTCTTGCGAATAGCCTGAGCTTCAGTAAGACTAATTTCATAACGTTCATCTCCAACGAGCTCAACGACTTCTTTGCTAATATATGCGTCTACGTCTCCTGAATTTAGATTCATAGTTACTCGTACTTCTTGTTCGCGATCTCCGTAGTCACGTCGGTAAGCTGCAGCTAGAGCTTGTTCAACAATCTCTTGTACAGTTTCGGTAGGTAAGTTTTTTTCTTCTGCAATAGTTTTGACAGCTATTGCAAGTCCTTTCATATCTAGTTCCATAGTATGTTCTCCTTTTACGTGTCTTATGAAAAAATCCGACCTGACGGCCGGATGTATGTTAGTAAGTATACGATAATTGACTTAAGAAAGCAACGGGGATCAAATTGGCCCGCGAAACAACTGACCTGTGCTAAAATTATGTACTATGGCTAAGGTAAAAAGACTTTATAAACAATTTAGACCCAGCAATTACATTTTAGATATTGTACCTAATAAAGATTCGATGACATTTTCCGGAACAGTTGTTATTACTGGCAAAAAAACTGGTCCTCCCTCACAAAGAATTACTCTGCATCAAAAAGGTTTGAAAATACATAAATATTCGCTCACTCATATATTTAAAAACGAGCGGACTAATATTGAAGTAGACCGGATGAATCTACAGAAATCATATGATGAGGTCCGCCTTCATTCTGCTGGTTCAATGCCGGCAGGAATTTACGAGATACGTATTGAGTTCAGCGGAGTAATAACTCGAGCAATGAATGGCGTCTACCCATGTTTCTTTAAGGATAAAGAAGGTGAAAAGAAGCTAATAGCAACACAGTTTGAAAGTCATCATGCCCGAGAAGTATTCCCTTGTATAGACGAGCCTGAAGCAAAAGCGACTTTTGATTTAAGCCTGACTACTCCTAAAGGTGAGACAGTAATTGCGAATACGCCGGTAGTTTCTGAATTAGAAATCGATGGACATATTCGTTCGACTTTTGATCAGACTCCTATAATGAGCACTTACCTACTAGCATTTGTATATGGCGACATGGGTTACCTTGAATCGAAAACTGAACGAGGCGTCGTCGTCAGAACCTATGCTACGCCAGATAATGTTCAATATACAAAGTTTGCACTTGATGTAGCAGTAAAGTGTTTAGACTATTACTCTGAATACTTCGATATAGACTACCCTCTAGCTAAATGTGACATGGTAGCACTACCGGATTTTGCTTCTGGAGCCATGGAGAACTGGGGATGCATAACCTACCGCGAACAAGCTCTATTGGTTGATCCAAAAAATACTAGTCTACCTACAAAACAATACGTAGCAATGGTAGTTGCTCATGAGTTGACTCACCAATGGTTCGGTAATCTTGTAACCATGGAGTGGTGGACTGACCTTTGGCTTAACGAAGGATTTGCATCTTGGTTTGAGTACCTGGCAGTTGATCATTTATTCCCAGAATGGGATATGTGGACTCAATTCTCAGTTGATGAACAACAACAAGCACTAAAATTAGACGCCCTCGAGCATACACACCCCGTTGAAGTAACTGTTAAGCATCCGGATGAAATACGTACTATCTTTGATGCTATTAGCTACAGTAAGGGCGCTAGTGTAATTCATATGCTCTATCACTACTTAGGAGAAAAGGACTTCCAAAAAGGACTGCGATCCTATTTAAAAGATCACTCGTACAAAAATACGCGAACTCGTGATCTATGGAACTCGCTAGAAAATGCTTCTAGTAAGCCCGTTAAAGCATTCATGGATACCTGGACAAGCCAAAGTGGCTATCCAATACTTAAAGTGACTAATGTCGAGAACGGGCTAACAATTACTCAGAATCGTTTTTTCATGAATCACGCTAATATCAAAAAAGATACTTCAACCTGGCCTGTTCCACTTCTTACGACAAATAAGGAAATACCTGATTCCATGACTAAGGCACTTGGTACTTTTTCAGTTAATTCAGATTCTGACATAAGGTTAAACGTTGGAGGCAGTGGTTTTTATCGAACCGTATATGATGCAAAGATATTAGAAGGCTTGGGCTCTGCAATATCTAAAGGGTCACTCAAGCCACTAGATAGACTATCAATACTAGCTGACCTAACTGAAGCGTCTAAAGCTTCATATATGCCGACTACGGATGTATTAACATTTCTAAAAAATTACGCTCAAGAATCTAATAATGCAGTATGGGACATTATTGCTGGACTTCTAGGTGGTATGAGAGCTGTTATGGACGACGAAACTATTCGTGAAGGAATGAAGCCATACGTTAGAGAATTAATTGCCAAAGAACTTGCACGACTTGGTTGGGAGTCTGTTAAAGATGAGACATATTTCGATTCCCTCTTGCGACCGACAATACTTTCATTGGCTGCAATTAGCGAAGAACCGAGTGTCGTTGATCACTCGCTAGAACTTTTCAAAAAATGTAATATAACTAATCAATCGGATAACATAAGTCCCGATATCCGAGGTCTAGTGTACGTTACGGCAGCACGACATGGCGGTGAAGCTGAATTCAACAAATTACACAAGATGCATAATAAGACTACTTCAAGTGAAGAACGCCTAAATATTTGTGCAGCACTTTGTAGCTTCAAACAACCAGCTTTATATAAGAAAGCCTTAAGTTTAATTACATCTGACGACGTAAGACTGCAAGATGTAGCCTATTGGCTAGTGTATAGCTTCAGTAATCGGTTTTCTCGTAAAGAAACGTGGGAATGGATGAAAGATAACTGGTCTTGGCTTGAAAAGAATATTGGGGATGATCTATCTTTCTATCGATTGCCTATGTTTGCGGCACGTAGCACGAGCGATGCTGAGTTCCTCAATGAATATAAGAAGTTCTTTAGTGCAGTTCTATCCCCTGCTTTTGTACGCTCCTACAACCAAGGAATTGAGACCATTGAATGGCAGTCTGCTTGGAAAAAACGCGATCTTAAATCTTTGCAGGAATACTTCTCGTAGCTTTATTAGCTCAGGGCAGCAACAGGTTTTACACTTCTTCTATGTAAAATGCAGGGACCAAGTTCCTGAAGCGCCTTCATATGAACCAATGTGCCGTAACCGACGTGCGCATCAAATCCGTAACCGACGTGAATAAGTGATTGTTCTTTCATATATTTGTCACGCTCAACTTTAGCGACTACACTTGCTGCGCTCACTGAAATTTCAGTTAGATCAGCTTTAATAAGTGTTCTTGTTTTAGGTACGTCTTTAAGAAAATTGTAATTTCCATCGATAATAATTTCATCATAATATTCTGTGATTGCGCTTACTGCTTGCTTCATTGCACTACGAACCGCTTCAGTAAGTCCGTTCTTATCGATCTCTGCTGGAAAGACCCAGCCAACTCCGTATGCAAGCGCAGTTTTCGTGATAATTGCATAAGCCTTTTCGCGCTGTAGCTTAGTCATAGCTTTAGAATCGGTAAGATGCAGGCCAGATAATGCTGCAATAGAACTCTCATCGAGCAATACTGCTGCTGCGGCAACAGGTCCCGCAAGACACCCCCTACCAACTTCATCAACGCCGATTGTTTTCATATAACTATATTCTAACAAAAATACCGCCTTTATTGGCGGTATTATATATAGCAAAAGTATATTGTTTTTTATGCTTCTGGAGCTTTTTCTTCTTTTTCTGCAGATTCCTCTACAGGAGCTTCAACTTTAGGCTCTTCAGGAAGATCGTTGATTGCACTGTCAAATGCAACACCCGTAAGTCGAGCTGCTTTACCGGTACGAGCACGCATGTAAGTAAGATAGTTACGACGTACTTTACTACGCTTAGTAACCTCAATCTTAACTACTAGAGGTGAATGTAGAAGGTATGATTTCTCAACACCTAGTCCGCCAGCTACACGTCTTACGACGATAGTAGAAGAAAGACTTCCCTTTTTAGATACACGGATTACGAGACCTTCGAAGATCTGAACACGCTCTTTAGCGCCTTCTTTAATCTTTTGATGAACTTTTACAGTATCACCAGGTCGGACGTCAACTACGGCGTGTTTCTTGTATTTATCTTCGATTTGTTTAGTTATTGATGGCATAATCATTAAATTCTACACTACTACCAGGGGTGGAGTCAAGTCTATTTAGAATAAAAGTAAAATACATGTTTCATGCATTTTTATACGCTCATCAGGTATAATAATCGTATGGATAATAACTCTAAAGCACTCAATCGACATAAAGAACTTAAAGGCAAGATAGGTATCGCGCTCAAAGATACGCTCGACTCTGTTGAAAAAATGAGTATCTACTATACCCCGGGTGTAGCTGCAGTCAGTACATATGTTGCTGAACATCCTGAAGAGGCACGTGACTATACTTGGACCAATAACTCTGTAGCTGTAGTAAGCGACGGATCAGCTGTGCTTGGCCTTGGAAATCTTGGCCCCATTGGAGCGCTCCCCGTGATGGAAGGTAAATCTATGCTTTTCAAACATTTTGCAGATATTGATGCGGTTCCTATCGTACTTAATGTGCACACAGCGGATGAAATCGTTGCAGCAGTTAGTGCAATAGCGCCGAGCTTTGGCGGCATTAATCTCGAAGACATAGCAGCACCAATATGCTTTGAGGTTGAAGAAAGACTAAAAGCAAAGTTATCTATTCCCGTCTTTCACGATGATCAGCATGGTACAGCCATCGTAGTGCTCGCAGGACTCATTAATGCTCTTAAGGTAACTAGCAAGACACTTGATGACTGTAAGATCGTATGTGTTGGAGCCGGTGCAGCAGGAACAGCAATAATGAAGCTCATACGAGCATACGGAAATCCAAACATTCTTGCGGTAGACAGTAAGGGTATTATTAGTTCAAATAGGAATGACCTTAATGATGATAAGAAAGAACTATTAAAAATTACTAACCCAAATAGCGAATCGGGATCTCTTTCCGACGCATTACGTGGTTCAGATATTTTTATTGGAGTTTCAAAAGCAGGACTACTAACTAAAGAAATGGTCCAGTCAATGAATACTGACCCTATAGTATTTGCAATGGCTAATCCAATTCCAGAAATCATGCCTGATGAAGCTCAAGCAGCTGGTGTTGCAGTAATGGCTACTGGACGGAGTGATTTCCCAAACCAAGTTAATAATTCAATTGCATTTCCAGGAATCTTTAGAGGCGCTCTAGATAATCGTGTTAAAGAAATAACTGAGAAACACAAGCTTGATGCAGCGAATGTCATTGCTTCACTTGTCGAAAATCCAAGTAGAGTTAACATCATACCGAGCACACTTGATGAACGACTAGTCCCTGCTATAGCTAAAGTTATTGTGTAATACTTAGCCGAGAACACGGAATACTTCGTCGTAAGTTGTCTCGCCTGATAGTAGTTTAAATACAGCACTATGTAGCATCGTAAGCATGCCAGCTTCGACTGCTGTACTTTCGATCAGCTGGCTAGTAATTTCTGCGCTCGGCTTACTGAGCAGCGTTCTAAGTGCATCACTCATAACCATTTGTTCACGAATTGCAATTTGACCCTTATAGCCAAAAGGATTTTCTTTTGAGCTTCCTGGCTTATACAATTTTAAGTTTGATATATCGGGTTTCATATATATTGCAGGAAGAGTCTGAATAATATCGCTGATTTGTTTTTTGGTAGCTTCATCTGGTTCGTATGGTATTTTCGTATCATTATCTAACTTACGGACTAAACGTTGCGCCATAATGAGACGTATAGCAGATGTAAATAAAGGATTTTGTCCAATAATGTCTACCATCCTAGTGAGGGCTTGTGCAGAAGAACCTGCGTGAAAAGTAGATAGCACTAGGTGTCCAGTAAGCGATGCCTGGAGGGCAGTTTTTGCCGTGTCATTGTCACGTATCTCACCAACCATCACGACATCTGGATCAAGACGAAGTACGGCACGCAGCTTATCTGCAAAATGAGTTTCGTCACCCGTTTCACTTGTTACTGAGATCTGAGTAATACCATCGAATTGATATTCAACTGGATCTTCAATAGTGATTATTTTTCGAGTCTCTATATTTAGGGTATTGAGCATGGAGTAAAGAGTAGTCGTTTTACCAGACCCGGTAGGACCAACAGCGAGTACTAGGCCGTTTGGTTTTTTAATAATATTATCTACGACAGATCTTTCAATTGAGTTTAAGCCTAGTCGATCAAGCGTATAGTTGCTTGCTTCCATGTTAAACAGACGCATCACTATATCCATGCCGTTAATTGCAGGCACCGATTCAACACGGAGGTTTATATTAACAACTGATTTGTCTGCCATTACTACTTTTTGAGTAATGTGACCCTGTTGTGACGTATTTGAGGATGTTGATATATTAGCCGCACTTGCTATTGAAGATGTAAGCATGCGCGAACGCTCGTGGGTAATTTTAGCAATTGGATGCAAGACACCGTCTATCCTGATGCGTATACGTACAAATGAGGGTTGATTCTCTACGTGTATGTCCGAAGCACCAAGTTTATGAGCCTGGCTTGTTAAATAGGCTAACATGTCGTCTGCACGTATCTGATCAAGCGTAGCTGTGACCTGTGATATTAGGTCGGTCTGTGAATCATTAGATATTGTAATGTCTTTATAAACTACCTTCTTGGGGGGATCGTATAACTTCATGTAGTCGTTATAGCCAGTTTCAGAAATAAGTTTATATGAGACTCTGTGATCTAAAAATTGCTGAGTAAGCCTCTTCATAGTCTGCTGTGAAGTAGTTGTCGTGATACCAAATACTATCCCATTTTTGCTATATTCTAGAGGGATTACACGCATTGCGTACATGTCTTCTTTATTTAGAAGCTGAGGGAATAATCTTTTGTCTGTAATTTTTGTGGTATCAGTATATTCCAAGCCTAATATACCGGCTCGTTTTTCTGTAGTTATCTCTTCTGTAATTCGAATATCTACTGTCATTACATCTATTTAACCACAAGCAGTTAAAACGCTGAAATTATATAATGACATATTATTTAATTATGAACAAAAAGCTTCTGTGTGTAGTATTAATCTATGACCAAATTAGCTGTTATTGCACATAACATGAGAAGTATCCACAACGTAGGCTCTTTGCTGCGTACTGCAGATGGTCTTGGCGTAGATCTAGTATGCCTCAGCGGTTATACTGCATATCCAGCAAAAGATAACGACGAACGATTGCCTCATCTTGCAAAAAAACTAGATTCGCAAATTCATAAGACAGCTCTTGGAGCCGAGCATTCAGTGAAATGGAGACATGAAGATACTCTTGAACAAGCCGTACAAAAACTAAAAGAAGATGGATACAAAATTGTTGCCTTAGAGCAGAACGATAAAAGCATTCTTCTCTCTGAATATACCAATAGGCCGGATAATATCGCATTATTGTTAGGAAGTGAGCGCGAAGGTCTTTCAAAAGAAGAACTGGAATATGCCGATCAAATAATAGAAATACCCATGAAAGGCTCAAAAGAGTCGTTTAATGTTGTACAAGCGGCTGCTATCTGTCTATATACGTTATCTAACCTGTCATAAGCTATAGCGTTTTTGTTATATTCTGATTATACTGTTAACAGTGAAACATCAAACAAAAAAAGCAGTTCATGGACACAGAAAAAGACAAGGAGAACACCAGAAACGTACTGGTCATTTCTTAAAGGTATATACACCATATATTCCTATTATTACGCTTATATTCTTAAGTATCTGGCTAATAAAGCCTCAGTCTAATTCTGTACAGCGATCTACAAAATCTGAAGTACTGGCTTACGCTACTGATATTGGCAGCAACTCACTCGTTAACGCAACGAATCAGAAACGTGCAGCTGCAGGAGTCGGAGCCTTGACGTATAACGATAAGTTGACTAAAGCTGCTCAAAACAAAGCAAATGATATGGCAACAAGAGATTACTGGTCGCATAATACACCTGAAGGAACTGCACCGTGGATTTTCATTACTAACGCCGGTTATATCTACAGTATTGCTGGAGAGAACTTGGCGTTTGGATACAGAATAACTAATACTAATCCTGCAACAAATGAGATAGGTGTTATGGATGGTTGGATGGCAAGCCCTAGCCACAAGGAGAACTTACTCAACAGTCGATTTACTGAAGTAGGATTCGGAATCGCAAACGCTCCTTCATACCAGAATCTAGGTCAACAAACTATTGTAGTAGCAATGTACGCATCTCCTCTAGCTACTACTCCTGCTCCATCCGTCGTTAAGCCAGCAACCACTGCAGCTACACCAGCAACAACTCCAACAACAACCTCAACTACGCCAGCAGCTGAAACACAGGCGACCGCTGATCAGAATGATTCAACAAAAAGCTCTTCTACTACTACTCCGCCAACATTAACTCCAGAGCCAAAGTCAGTATCAAGGATTGAAGCTACAACAAACAAGAGTATGCCTTGGCTCTTAAGTACTTTGTTTGTAATAGCCCTTAGTGGTGGCGCTTTACTTATTACGAAGCATGGATATTCGGTTCACCAGTACGCCACCAAAGGAAAGAAGTTCTTGCTAAAGAATAAATTGTTTGATGTAACAATAATTGCCTTCGTGGTCTTTTATGCAATCGCTAGTCAGATTGTCATGAAAGTGCTCTAACGACTACTGCAACTTTACGTTACTAGATCCTACTAGGGCCTTAATTGTATCGTGGTTCTCTGTCTTACTGGATATCATCATTGGCAATTTAATAATCTGACGCTGCTCACCTTCACCGATAACTAATACTACTTCTGTGGATCCTGGAGCTAAATCAATAGCTTCTTTCAAGGACAGTAGTACGCTTTGGTCATATTTTACTGGAAGCTTGATATAGAGTCTCTTATCTACAATTTCTTCTTTTTTTTCTGTATCAACTTTTTGTTTTTTAATTTTTGGTTTAACAATTTTTGGAGCTTTAATCTTTTTCATATTAGGCAAGTAGTTCTTAACTTCCGAATGAGTAACCTCACGAGCAGAATCAACTAGGATTTGCACGGACGCAGATACATTACCTTCACGGTCTTGGCCTGATATTTTGCCTGTTAAAATCACAATAGCGTCGCGCTTCCAAAGGTCATTACTCTTTTCATAGACTCCCGGGAAGAGTATTAATTCCATTTCGCCAAATTCATCAGCGATCTTAGCAAAAGCCATCTTTTGGCCCTTCTTAGTTAGTATTTCTCTTGATTCAAGAACTACGCCTCCAACTGTTGCAGCTTTATTGTGAAGATCAGGAGTAAGTTGATTAATTGGAATTGTCTGCTCGGATAGCCATATCTTATAGTCTTCTAATGGGTGGGATGATATATACAAACCAAGTAATTCACGTTCCCACTGTAATTGTTCGCGTACACTTATCTCTTCAGCGACGTCAACAAGATTTAACATAGGCGTAGCTTCTTGCGAGGCCTCAATTAGTGATCCGAATAGATCGGTTTGTCCGCTAGCCTTTTCCTTTTGAATTCTGTTAGAAAAAGCGAGGAGAGTTTCAACGTTATGCAGCAGCATAGTTCGGGATCCCCATGTATCGAACGCTCCAGCCTTAATAAGGCTATCTATGGACTTACGGTTCACAATTCGCGAATTAACGCGTGAGAAGAAGTCTTCGATTGAGCTGAATACCTTTTCTTCGCGTGCTCTTAGTATTTCTTCTACTGCTGCCGTGCCTACGTTTTTAATTGCAGCCATACCAAATCTAATTTCTTGCTTACCCGGGACTACGGAAAACTCAACAAACGATTCGTTAACATTAGGTGATAATACTTTTATTCCCATGTTGTTACATTCAGATATTTCAATTGCTAGACGATCTATATTATCGTAATCACTAGTCATTAACGCGGCCATGAATGCTTCTGGATAGTGAGCTTTCAAATAAGCCGTTTGATATGCAATGAGACCATAACATGCTGAGTGACTCTTGTTAAAACAGTAGTCAGCAAAAGCTTCAAGTTGTGCCCAAAATTTATCAGCAAATGACTTAGGGACTTTGCTATGCTCAACCATTCCATCTATAAAGGCCCTCTTCATTTTAGCCATGGTTTCACGTTGTTTTTTACCAATAGCTTTTCGTAGAGTATCTGCTTGGCCACCAGTGAACCCACACATATCTTTACTAATCTGCATGAACTGTTCCTGGTATACAAGAATCCCGTAGGTTTCTGAAAGAGCGGACTTTAGGCCTTCGTGCTCGTATGTAACAGCTTTCTTTCCATGCCTGCGAGCGATAAAGTCATCAATAAATTGCATTGGCCCTGGTCGGTATAAAGCAACCATAGCGATAATATCATCAAATTTCGTAGGTGCCAGCTCTTTAAGATAGCGCTTCATACCTGCCGATTCTAGCTGAAATACTCCGGTAGTATCCCCTCGTTGTAAAAGCTCGAATGTTTTTTTATCATCTAGGGGTATCGTAGCTATATCTATGTCTATTTGATTAACCTTCTTAACGACACGTAGGGTGTTTTTAATAATCGTTAAGTTAGAGAGTCCCAGGAAGTCCATTTTAAGCAGTCCGAGTTCTTCAACTGGGCCCATAGAATACTGAGTTGAAACAACTCCTTTTTGAGCCATTTCAAGAGGAGCGAATTTAACAATATCGTCTGGCGCAATAACAACTCCAGCGGCGTGTACTCCATGACTTCGAATTGTACCTTCAAGCTGAACGGCAAGATCAAATATTTTTTTACTTTGTTCATTTGTGGCATATTCTTCTTTTAAGTCAGGGTCTTTTAATAACGAATCTTTAAGCAGAATATGCCTGCCTTGCACTGGAGGTGGAATCATTTTAGATAGCCTGTCGGCATCAGAATACGGAACTTCAAGCACTCGAGCTACGTCTCGAACCGCATTACGAGCAGCCATTTTTCCAAACGTGACTATATTTGCTACCCTTTCGGATCCGTATTTTTCTACACAGTATTGTATTACCTCATCTCGACGCGTATCTTGGATATCGATATCGACGTCGGGCATGCTTATACGGTCAGGGTTTAAAAACCGCTCAAACAGAAGATCATAACGTAGTGGGTCTAATTCAGTGATGCGCATTGCATAGGCAATAATAGAGCCAGCGGCAGATCCACGACCAGGACCAAAGACTATGCCACTGTTCTTACCCCAGTTAATGAAATCGGCAACGATAAGAAAGTATCCGTTAAAGCCCATACTTTGAATAACTCCGAGCTCGTACTCGGTTCGCTTCATTACATCCTTAGGTAGAGTTTTTTTAGCTATAGGTATTGTTAATTTTTTGGAGTCCTCTAGACTGATTCCGCCATACCTCCAAGCAAGACCGCGGTACACAAGCTTATGCAGATAAGAGCTTTCAGTTTCTTCGGGCGGTACAGGAAATTTAGGAATTAATATACCGCCAAGCTCAAGTTCTACGTCACAACGCTCAGCAACTTTAGAAGTTTCAGTGATTAGATCTGGATGCTCAGTACCCCAACGGGAAATAATTTCCTTAGGATTGGTGACGTGTAGGTCAAAGTTGGCTAGGCTCATTCTCTTTTCGTCGCTTAAATACGAACCTGTTTGTACGCATAGCAGAAGTTCATGGGCTTGTTTGTCTTTATGTGTAAGATAATGAGCGTCACACGTAAGGACACAGGGTATATTAAGTTCTTTGGCTAGCTTAAGACTTTGCTCAGTAACTCCTATTTGTTCATCCCAAACATTTGGGTGATCTTTATGTCCATGATCCTGTATTTCTATGTAATAACGATCGCCAAACACTTTCTTGTACCACTGTGCTGTTGCCTTAGCCTGTTCGTATTGGTTATTGCGAAGAGCATTACCTATTTCACCACCAATACAGCCGCTGAGAACAATAATGCCCTCGTTGTATTTTTCAAGTAATGCGTGATCTACCCTGGGCTTATAGTAGAAGCCTTGTAGGTTGGCAATCGTACTTAATTGCATTAAGTTCTGATAGCCCTTATTATTCATTGCCAGCAGTATGAGGTGAAATGGGGTCTTATCCTTGGTGGCATCACGATCAGTATGGGCTCGGGGTGCAACGTAGGTCTCCATGCCAATAATTGGCTTTATGCCCTCCGCTTTCGCAGCTTTATAAAATTCTACTGCCCCGGACATTGTTCCGTGGTCAGTAATAGCCACGCTGTGCATACCGTCTCTTTTTATATGCTCTATGAGTTGTGGAACTTTAGTTAGCCCATCTAGTAGGCTGTAGTGCGTATGATTATGAAGATGGACATACGAATCAGGAGTTAGTTTATTTGCCTCTGTCATTACCTTCTAGTATAAAGGTCGTCCCGCGAACCATAAAGAATAATCAAATTATACATCAGGAAATTAACATTAATTACTTTTCAAGGGTATCGATAAAGAGTTTCAGCCGCTGTGTATTATTACGACCGTCTGTTAAGAGCAATGTAATTTCGTTTTCTTCAATGTCGCCATCACGAATGGAAGTAAGATAATTCTTAATGGATTCTTTTATATTCTTAAGAGCAGATACCATTAGATCAAGTTCTTTTTTAGTTTGAGCTGTTAAATTATGGTTTACGCATAATGCTCGTTCTATTTGCTTAGATGAGTCAGCATATAGTTTTTTTAACGATTTTTCCATGCTTATCTTAGCCTTAACTGATGCATGGCGTATATCTTCAATTGTTTCGCTACCTTTTTTTGGTGCGGTAAGAATTCCTGCAATATAGCTAACTGCGCCTAAAGCTGCTGCACCTATGATTAAGTTACGGGAATTTTTTTTCATTTTTTTCTATCTGTCTTATTAAATAGTGACGTAAGCAGTTGTACGATCTTAATAGATGCAGTGGTCGTTTGAATATTACCTATCATGGACTCAGCCTTATCGGCCATGTCGCTTGTTTTTTTAGTAATACGCTTAATATCACTAAGCACTTGAATGAACTTGATTGTAGCTATGATAGCTAAGATTAAGAGTATAGCAAGGGTAGATGCAAGAATAATTACTAATATCTGTTCGCTCCGAGTTATGTCCATATTGATCATTATACTGAAAAGTTACCTTTATTCTAGTTTAGATCGTAAATGCTCCATAAAATCGTCTTTTATATCTTCATGTTTAAGTGCAAAGTCGACAACTGTTTTTAAATACTCGAGCTTATTGCCAGTATCGTAGTATGTACCATTTTCGACTTCATATGCGACTATCTGGCCCCCGTCTTCTATCAGCATCTGCATAGCCGGTTGAATATAGAATTCGGCATCTTCAGGTTTTGTCTCTTTTGCAAGATGAAGGTATCTGAATATTTCTGGAGTAAGAAGATAGCCACTAACACTTGCAAGATTACTTGGAGCATTTTCTTTACCTGGTTTTTCAATAATAGTCGACATCTGAAGTAGTCCTGGTTTAATTTCTGAACCGGCAACTATTCCATAACGGCTATAATCAGCGTCCTTAGTAACTGGAATACAGGTAAGAACGCTACTGTTATATTCTTTGTAAACTTCGATCATTTGTTTGAATCTTGATGGTGATGAGACGATAAAATCATCTGCAAAGGTATAAATAAAAGGTTCGTCACCAACTAGATGTTCAGCGTTCAAAACTGGAGTTGCATTACCGTAAGGACCTTTCTGCCTTATATATGCAAAGTTCGCAAGATTAGATATCTTTTTTGTTTCTTCTAGTAGCTCGAGTTTATTGGACTGTTTAAGGTTATTTCTAAGCTCTGCGCTCATATTGTCAAAATGATCTTCAATAGATCTCTTATGATATCCAGTTACTATAACAATGTCCTCAATACCTGCTTCAACAAGCTCTTCGACAATATATTGAATGATTGGCTTGTCTACTAGAGGCAGCATCTCTTTAGGTAATGCTTTTGTTTGTGGGAGGAAACGAGTTCCAAAACCTGCTGCAGCTATAACTGCTTTTCGTACTGGCTTGTTATGCATAAGCTTATTCTACCAGCTTATGATTAAAAATCTAAGGCTTTATGAAAGGATCTTATTCTTAAGTATTTCCTGGGCAATTGATGGGTTAGCCTTACCTTTTGAGAGCTTCATCATCTGTCCAACGAGGAAACCAAGAGCTTTCATCTCACCACTTTTGATATCAGCAACGGCCTGCGAATTGTCTTCAATGACTGTATCTGCTATTTTCTCAAGTTCATCTGTATTGGAAACCTGGACAAGCCCTTGATCTGTAGCATACTGCTCAATATTGTCTGGCAGTTCTTCGTGATCGAGTAATAGTTGAATCAGATTTCTTGCAGAAGTTGAGCTTAACTTATTTGCCTCAACCATATCATAAACGGCCTTATACAGTTTTGGTTTTTGAGGTGCTAGAATACGTGGGTTATTGGCCTCATCTCTTCTGTAAGGTATTTCAATGTTAACAAACCAATTTGCAAGCTGTTTGGCATAGTTTTTATTGCTTAGATTATTTTTTAGAATTAGCAGATACTCAACATTAGAGTTGTCTACTTCAGCTTCAAGCAATACGGAAATCTGACTAACATCTAATCCAAGCCCAGCTAGTTTAGATCGCCACTCATCAGGCATCATTGGGAGAGTTTCCTTTATGCGTGCAATAAAATCTTCGCTTAACTCAATTGGAGGTAAGTCAGGATCAGGCATATAGCGATAGTCGTGTGCCTGTTCTTTTCCTCTCTGGCTTGTTGTCTTCTGAGATCCATCATCCCAGCCACGAGTTTCTTGATCAATTTTTACACCTTGTTCGAGCAACCCTATCTGTCGATTGATTTCATATTCTGCTGCTTTCTCTACGCTTTTGAAAGAGTTTAAGTTCTTTGTCTCAGTTCGGGTACCTAGTTCATCTGTCATGCTAACACTTACGTTCACATCAAATCTCATGTTGCCGTGGAATAAGTCAGCGTCAGATACATCGGCATACTTCATAAGTAGATATAGTTCATGAGCATAAGCACGAGCCTCAGCAGGGCTATGAATATCAGGATCAGAGACGATTTCTAAAAGAGGAGTCCCTGCACGGTTAAGATCAACTAGGCTATAGTCTGCGCCTGCCGGATGAGTATTTTTACCGGCATCAGCTTCAAGATGAGCGCGAGTAATACTAACTACATGCGGCGTACCGTCAACATTCGTATGCACCTTACCGCCAACAACAATCGGGTCATAAAACTGGGTAATCTGATATCCCATAGGTAAGTCGGGATAAAAATAATGCTTGCGATCAAATGTGCTAAAAGCAGAAGGAGTAGATTTAAGTGCAAAGGCTGCGCGACTTGCAAGTTCAATAGCGCGGGCATTTACTACAGGTAAAGCTCCAGGAAGACCCATGCATATGTGACTAATAAGCGTATTTGGTGCTGCACCCCGAGCATCATTACTAACTCCTGCAAACAGCTTAGTGTTAGTTTTTAGCTGGACATGACATTCAATACCTATAGTAACGGAATACTTGTCTCTTATTTCCTTTGAAACTTTTGCCATGCTACTCTAAAGCTCCTAAATCTCGTAATGCTTGCCTAAATCCTACAAGTGATTTCTTAACATCAGTTTCCTTCAATTTCATAGTGCTGTCATTAACGGCTTTCTTGGCTAGATTATGAGCAAACCAAATGGCGTCATTATTTGTCAATACTCTTTGAGCATCAACTAGGCGTTCGCCCATACTTTTACCTTTAAATCTTTTCTTTTTTAATGCCTCGTCAAGAAGTTTATCGGCGTTAATTAAAGCAAGGCCCCAAGTATTCTTGGTCTTACAGTAAGCTTGTAGTTCAACCCACTTTTCCTTGAATTTATTCTGATTTATTTTACGTGTTGGTAGTAATTTCATTTGTTTATTTCTTTCTGTGCTAATTGAGCAACTTCGAGTAGTGATTTATCTGACTTTTGTGGGGACATTATCTGTAAGCCTACAGGCATACCTGAAACAGTTCCAGCAGGTATAACAATAGCTGGGATACCAGTAAGACTGGCGCCGACTGTCATTATATCTGCGAGATACATCTGTAGAGGGTCATTTGTGCTGCTGCCTAGCTCGAATGCCGTAGTTGGAGCAGCAGGTCCGATTAGGTAGTCTACTGACTCGAATGTTTTCTGTACTTCATTAATGATTTTAGTACGGACTAGTTGAGCCTTTTTATAATACGCTTCGTAGTAGCCGCTACTCAATACATGAGTACCTATCATTATTCGTCGTTTTGCTTCTTTTCCAAAGCCTCTGGTTCGAGAATTAGTATAGCTTTCATCAAGATCCTTTGCGTTAGGGTCACTATATCCAAATCGTTGCCCGTCGTAACGACTAAGGTTACTACTAATTTCTGCAGGGACTAAAATATAGTAGACAGCGAGTGCTAAAGATAAGCTTGGAATACTTACTGGAATTACTTCAGCACCAAGAGATTCAAGCTTCTTTGCGGTATCTTTAATACTGTTCTTTACTCCTTCATCAACTCCATCTGTCATATATTCAGAAACAAGTCCTATTTTTATACCCTTAAGATCCTTAATCGGCTTATCTATCATATAGCCAGCAGGGTTACTCTCAATTGTAGTACTATCTAGTGGATCTTTACCGCTTATACATTCAGTAACATAGGCAACGTCCGAAACGTCACGGCCAAGAACACCAACAGTGTCAGTGCTACTTGCCATTGCGATGATACCACTTCGGCTCATAAGCCCGTATGTGGGTTTGTATCCAACGCAACCGCTAAAGCTTGCGGGCTGACGGCTTGAGCCTCCAGTGTCTGTTCCCAGAGCGAATGGGGCCATCTCCAGAACTACAGCTGCAGCAGACCCGCCAGAAGAACCACCTGGAACTTTAGTCTTATCATGAGGGTTTAGGGTTGGTCCAAAATCGCTATTTTCTGTACTACCGCCATGTCCAAAGGCGTCTAGGTTAGCTTTTGCTACACAAATAGCACCAGCAGCCTCTAGTTTTTCTATAACTGTAGCCTGATAAGGAGCATTGAAGCCTTTAAGGATGTTGCTAGCTGCAGTCGTCTCAGATCCAAAAACTAAAAAATTATCTTTTGCTATGAATGGAACACCGGCGAGCATTCCAGCCTTACTACCAGATTTAATTAGCTTATCTATTTGTGAGGCTCTTTCGCGTGCTCGATCTGCAGTAGTAACTATGATCGCATTATATTCAGTGTTCTGTTCAATAGTCTTAAGTGCTTGATCTACAAGATCAGCGGCTCGCAAACTTCCATTGTTTACTTTTTCAGCTATTTCATTAATTGGCAGCCATTTACTGTTCATAGTACGCGCTTTGTTTTAATATAGTTTTTTTCAACTTCTGGTACGTTAGAAAGAAGGGCCTCTTGACTCATCCCATAATCTATAACCTCGTCATTTCGCATAATATTAGTGAGTCCAGTCACCTGGTTAGTCGGCTCTAGATTAGATGTAACAACATCCTGGAGTTTCTCAACATAAGCCAGAACGGAGTCCAAATCATTTTGCATTTGTGCAATTTCATCTTCAGCAATTGTTATTTTAGAGAGCATCGCAAGTCGATGCACATCTTTACGTGTGAGGTTTACCATCTCACTATTATACATCAAAGTAAAAAAAACTTTACAGATGAACTCTAGAGTAATAACATGACTCTAGCATTAGAAGTTTGGATTATCTAGTATGACTGCTCAAAATAATCACAAAGATATAGCGATAAATGTTCAAAATTCATTTGAGTCCTTAAAGTTCACTTCAGCCGTACAAGAATACATTCCCGATATTGATCTTCCCGATTATCACGCGACCGGGACCCTACACTCTGACGCTGTTATCATGAAAGATAGTACCGCCTACGCTGTCTTAAGGGCAGTAGCGCATGAACCTATTACTGATGTTTCCATAGGATTGACACCGGCATGGTGGACAAGTACTCGTGGACATAACAGGCATACAATTGAGCATTTTATGAGGTTGGGAGTATCTGGCATTGCGATTGGTATTGAAGGAAGTTACAGGAATCCTGATAAAGTGCCCTTTACTGCCCGCATGCAAAGCTTACAGGAACATTCGTTACTTCGTGCAGCTCACCATATGCATAAGATATTAGATACTGTACAAAGCAATAGTGATAAATTGCACTTAGAGACTGAAGATATGATTCTTTTAGGAGAGTCCCGTGGCGCCATGGTAGGTAAAGGCGTCCTTGCATTGGCAGACCTCTACAAAAGGAACATTCCCTACGCTGATCTTACGGCACCATGTTTTCCTCAAAAATTTTCAATAGCTAAAACACCTGACCTACTGAAACAAATAGCTCAAGAGCCCTGGGAGTTTGCAAAATTAGTCGGCAGTATTTCTCTTCGCAACATGGTACATTATCCCGCGTCATTAGATGCCCATCCGAAAGCAATTATCAATAACATACTAGCTGGACCGACATTATTTAGTGGTGAATCTGGCGAACTAGCCAGTCTCATACCCAAAGAACAAAATATGCACATAACAACCTTTCATGATGACTTTGCTAGCATGCCACACGTCTGGGAAGATATTTATGCGGATTACCAAAATGTACGGATCGAAAGAATTGAAGGCGCCCATCTAACCATCGCGCATTCAAAGACACTAGAGCATATAGATAAGCGTATTTTCGCCTTGCTTATTGAAATGGAACATTGCGGTTCAAGACAAGCTGATTCTATTGATTTTCATAAAGTGCACTTAGGCCAGTAAGTGTCTATAGTTCTTTTTTTATTTGCTCCATGATATCTCTTAGTTCAGCGGCTTTTTCAAATTCAAGGTTAGCTGCTGCAAGATCCATTTGCGCTGACAAGTCTTTAAGTAGGTGCTTATATTCATCTTTTGGAATCTTCTTAAGATTAAGCTTAGCTGTTTTTGCTTCTTCGGGTAGATCAGGACGCATGCTTTTTTCAATATTCTTAGAGATACTTGTGGGTGTTACTCCATGATCTTTATTATACTTTTCTTGTATAGTACGGCGTCTATCTGTCTCCTTAATCGTACGACTCATGCTGCCAGTAATGGAATCAGCGTACATTATAACCCGGCCTTCTTGATGCCTAGCAGCTCGACCTACAGTTTGAGTCAGTGCCTGTTGGCTTCGTAAAAACCCTTCTTTATCTGCGTCGAGTATAGCAACCAGGCTGACCTCTGGAAGATCTAGGCCTTCTCGAAGTAGGTTAATACCCACAATAACGTCGTATACACCTAGTCTTAGATCGCGCAGAATATCGGTTCTATCCAAAGTATCAACGTCGCTATGTATATAAGCCACTTTAATGTTTAGTTCTTTTAGATAGTCAGTGAGATCTTCACTCATCCGCTTGGTAAGCGTCGTAACAAGTACACGCTGGTGTTTTGCTGTAGTTGCACGTATCTCAGCGATTAGATCGTCCACCTGCCCTGCAACGGGTCGTATTTGGATAACCGGGTCAATCAGACCTGTGGGTCGAATAATCTGCTGTATGGCTTCAGGGCTACGTGAGAGTTCGTATTCAGCAGGAGTTGCGCTAACATATATAACTTGATTAATGTGTCGTTCAAATTCAGAGAACGTTAATGGACGGTTATCAAGTGCACTCGGTAAACGAAAGCCGTGTTCTACTAGCACTTCCTTGCGTGCCCTGTCTCCGTTATACATACCGCGAACCTGAGGAATAGTCATGTGCGACTCATCAATGAACATCAAGAAATCATCAGGGTAATAATCAAGGAGAGTAGCCGGCTGCTCGCCTGGCTCACGATTAGTTAGATATCGACTATAGTTTTCGATTCCTTTTACGAAACCGGTCTCTTCAAGCATTTCTATATCAAAATTTGTACGTTGCTGTATTCGTTGCGCTTCAAGCAATAACTTATTTTTTTTGAAAAACTTAAGTCGATTGTCGAGTTCTTTTTTAATATGACCGAGTGCTACTTGTAACTTATTATAGGGTGTAACGTAATGCGAACTGGGAAAAATTTTGAGTGTTGTTTTTTGCTTGATGACTTCACCAGTGAGAGGATTAATCTCGGTCATTTTTTCAATTTCGTCACCAAAAAATTCAATTCGATAAGCTGTTTCTTCACCTGCTGGAAAGATATCGACAACGTCTCCTCGAACTCTAAATGCACCCCTTGAAAATTCAATATCATTACGTTGATATTGAATGTCAGTAAGCTGTCTAAGTAGCTTATCTCTCAAGCGACGCTCACCTACTTTAAGTGTTACTGCAAGACCATCATAGTCCTCAACAGAACCAATACCATATATACAACTGACACTAGCGATAATAATAACGTCTTTTCGTGATAGCAAAGAGTCAGTGGCAGCATGTCTTAAGCGATCTATCTCTTCATTAATTTGACTATCTTTTTCTATGTAAGTATCACTGCGAGCGATATAAGCCTCTGGCTGATAATAATCAAAGTAGCTCACGAAATAGTGAACAGCATTATTAGGGAAGAAACGTCTAAACTCTTCATATAGTTGGGCGGCGAGGGTTTTGTTATGGCAGAGAACAAGTGTTGGCTTTTGAACCTCTTGAATAACGTTTGCCATAGTAAAAGTTTTACCGCTTCCGGTAACTCCGAGTAGTGTCTGTTCTTTTAGACCCTTTTTTAGACCCTTAACTAGTGAGTCGATAGCAACAGGCTGGTCGCCTGCTGGCTTATAGGAACTTGATATCTCAAACGCATTCATTAGCTACATTATACCAGTAAGGCTATTTATAAAGATGGGAGTACTTCTTATTACGTTTATCGAGTATAGCGACGAGTGCATCAAGGACTTCCTGAGGTGTCTTACCAAAAACTACATCGTCACCCTGATGGCGACCCGCTGCATGCAGGATATCCATGATCTCGGTGCTAATACCTCCACTTCCCTGAATAAACCCAATCGGAGTTCCTGATTCTAGTGCAATCGTAAACTCATGTAGTGTACCAATCCGGCCACCGATACTAATGACTGCATCACTTGAGTTAATTAATAGAGCATCGCGTCCAATATAGTGGAGTCCAGAATAGAGAATAGCGTCATATGCTTCAGTTGGCAGTCGATACTTCATAACGTGCTCAATTTTGCTCGAAGCAGGGCTAATGCCCAGACTCATGTGGCCATTTGCTTTCTTATAGCTCATAGCGGCCGTATTAGGTAAGCCAACCGTGGCTCCAGTCATTAAGGTATGTCCTGCTTCAGCTAATATAACTCCTGTTTCTCGGGCAATTTCTTTTGCTTCTTCAACAGTCTTACCTTTTGCTGCCGCTGATACACAGATTTGATACATGCTATATATCTCCTAGAAAGTTATCGACGCTGAAAAGATCATCGTTTAATTGCTCAAGAATTACCGCTTCGACTGTCGGTTGCTTAAGATATCTTAGATACAGTTCATTAACAAGGCTTTGTCTTAAGTGATTATTAGAACGTTTTGCAAAAGATAGCCCGTTACAAAAACTTATTGCATTGTCCATCATATTGAAAGATACAGGAGTTTCAGTACGGAATGAACCGACGTAATCGAGGTCTTCCCAGAATTTCAATGCTGGTTCTAGCCTATACAGTACTTCTTCTGCCTTGCGCCAAAAAAGATCTTCAACTTGTACGTGCGGTTCAAAGAGTTCTGCCTGTATATGCTCAGTACTTCCGAAGTGCCTTTGTATTATTCTCCAGTGCATGTCTTTACCAGCTAATTTAGCTTTAGTAGGAGGATCCTTAAGAATAGTGTCGACAATTACAGTACTAAAGTCTGGACGTACTTGATGGAGCTTGAAAAACGCACTATATGAGCGTATTTCTCCAATATAATATATTGCCAGAGACATAATACTTATAACTGATCCTTTTAAATACTCGACATTTATTGGTAGGATGACGACTGCGCCGAGCTCTTTTAGGTGCGTAATATTACTTCTTGAAGCCTTTACGTATGGAGCAGCGGCAGCACTCCAGCGTTCTTTTGTTAGTACAGTAATCTTAATCTCACGTAGTTCAAAGTCACTTGGGGTTAGTTTCTTGTAGGTCTTAATGAAATTGTTTTGCCATGAAGTGGTTTCTATAACCCGGCAAGCAGCATACAGTTCAATAATGGGCTCACGCTTAATCATGGAATCAATAGACTTATATCCAAGATACTTCATTACTTTTTTGGGCGGATAGGCTTTTAGTATTTTTTTAGCAACACTTTGCTTCATTACCCAGCAAGTCTTTGGAATATTAAGCTTTTCGATTGCTTTTTTAATAGCTTTACACTGAGAATCTAGGTCAGAATCTAACTTACAGCCGATCGCTTTAGTTAGATATTCATTGTGCAGTTTCATGAGTCCCTGAAGTGCATGATAAAGCTCGTTAGCTGTTGTATCGTCAGGATCAAGACCAAGCTCTTTAATCTTCATTCGAACTTTTTGAGATATTTCTGCAATCAATTTAACATCAATTGAGGCATGGCCGCTTATTCTTTCGAGATCTTGCATCTCCATTGTGAATAATGGTTCATGAGCGTCAAGCAATTGAGATAGTGCGTGGGCCATTGTATATAAGCTACTTTAGTTCTTCGGGTCTATACCACCGAGGTGACTGTTTAAGAAGTTTTGTTATCTGGGGTTCGGTCAAAAGTCCCTTTTGTGCCCCAACATACTGAACAACACTCATAGAATTAATCGGTGCCCATTGTAGTGCGCCCTCTATGTCGCTGCCGTTAATTAGTGCGGCTACAAACGTTGATGTAAAAGCGTCTCCAGCTCCGGTTCTTTCAAATGGTGGAGAGGGATCAGGATAAATTGGCATTTTTAATCGCCTATTGCCATCTGATGCATATGCTCCGTCGGGACCGTCGCTTATAACGACTATCTTAGGACCAAGGGCATGAAGCTTGTCGAAAAGATCATTAATATCTTTGTAATCCCCTTTTGATACCATGACTGCTTCTTCACGGTTAACTGCTAATACCTCTGTGTTTTTATATAGTTCAGCGAGTCTTTTTGTGCCCATATTTATCTGGAAAGTACCTGGCTGAAAGGCGAGCTTAACTTCTGGGTGTTTAGTGAGCCAATCAGAAAGCTCGTCATGAAATTTTTCTGCTGTTTTACTTATGGAGCTGAAGTAAATCCATTTTGGGATCTCGTCAGGTCTTAAATGCGGCCAGTGGTATGTGTACTCTTCATGCTTAATAAGAATTGTGCGTTCAGCTTTGTACCATAAAACATAGTGGTAGTTGCTTTTCTGCTTTGGGTTAACTTTAATGAAGCGCGTATCAACCTTACTATTCTCAAGTGAAGCTATCATATCTCGGCCATTCTGATCACCGCCAACATTTGCATAAAGCGCGCTTTTAAGTCCAAGCTTTGAAAAACTTACACTTGCGTTTGGCGCATTTCCGACAGCTTCAAGAACCTCGACATGGTCATAAGGTATTTTTACTCCAAAAGGCATAGTGAGCCATCTGCCTTTATCGTCCTTAGTGGCATGAGCCTGGTCGTCCATTAACTTAATGAAGGCATCAGTTACGATATCTCCTACTGATAAAACGTCAATGCTCATTGCTGCCACCCCTCTTTAGTATTGTTGTATTGCACTTATGCTTATTTTAACATAGGAACCAATTGTCTCGCTATGCTGGTTTTGCTTTACCAGTCGAGTTAAAGCAATCGATCTTACTTTCAACTACAGCTTGAACTGCCTCAATAACTTCATCCATTAGTTTAATAACAGCGAATTCTGTTTTATTTTCTTTCAACACTTTCTCAAGAGTAGTCCGATATGCGATACGCATGTCTGAATTAATATTAATTTTAGAAACCCCAATCTTAACAGCATCTTCAAAATAGTGACCAGGTGTGCCGCTTCCTCCGTGAAGACTGATGTTGCAGTCAATTGCGTCTCTAATGGTTTGTAATAGCTTAAGATCAAGTCTCTTGGGAACTGGGTAGGATCCATGTAGATTACCTATGGCTGCTGCGTAAGTGTCGATTCCTGTTTCTGAAACGAATCGGGCAGCGCCTTCTGGGGTACTAAATGTCTTTTTAATTTCTTCGTAGTCAAAGGCTTTAGTGAACCGATTTGATCCCCCGCCAAAATAATGCGGCTCGCTCTCAACCAAGGCGCCTGTCTTTTTGGCATACTCGACTACTTCCTTGGTTTTGCTAATTATTTCTTCTTCCGTTGCATCATGATTTTCTTGTGAAATATCAATGTGAATAAATTCAAAGCCTGCGTCAATACCAGCTTTTGCTGCTTCAACTGATGGGGAGTGGTCTAAGTTAATATACATTTCGACCTTAAACTCAGCCTTATAGTTGTCTACCATATCCCGAACATTGTTAAGTCCCAGTAATTTAACTTCTCCATGACTTATTTCAACCATGACAGGCGCTTTTTTTGCAGCAGCTGCTTTTGTGACAGCTATAAGCGTTTCTTGATTATCTAGATTAAAAGCACCGATCGCGTAGTGCTCGTCCCTAGCCCGCTTGATTGCTTTCCGAGCCGCAGCACAATCTTCTTGCATTTGTTTAAGTGTTTGAGGCATCGTTGACTCCTTTTTTTCTTATGCTTATGACTAACAATAGCATATACTTGATATGAAACTACAGTGATTTCAGTTATGAATACATCTAGAGATAATATAAAACAAGCATTTTTTTGGCTGATGCCTAACGGTATAGAGATCTTAATATACATCTTTATTACAGGGGCAACTCTCATACTAAGTGGCGTTGACCGGTTAAAAGACCTTCTATTCGTGTCGGGTGACTTCAATCCGATTAGACTTGGAATATCAGGGATAGACCTGTTGTTAACAAAACTTGTTGGTGAAAAGCTCGCAGGTACACTTTCATTGGCCATATTCTGGGCTCTTGTTGGCGTTGTAGTAAACCTAATTTGGTGGGCAGGTTCTAACGTAACTACAGAAATAAACGAAGACCTTGAATTTAGTAAATATGTACATCCAAGTGGCGTAGATCCTCAGTCACAAATCCAAGATTTTTCTAAAAAAATAGCTCTACGAACTGCAGTTGCTGTAATTGGACTTCTGTATTTTAACTTTTTTATAAGCACTGGTTTACCACACGTCAATCAAAGCTACAGTAAAGTAATTAACAGCTGGTCTACTAATAAAGACTTTAAGACGTTACTCATTGCAATTACTACTGAGATTCTTCTATTGCACGCATTCGTAGTACTAACCCGAGTAATGCTGCTACGTAAACGAGTTTTTAGTCGCTAGGACTACATTACTAGGTGGTGAGCTTGAACAGCAATATGCTTGGCAGTAAGTCCAAAGTGCTCTAACAGTTCGTCCGGCTTACCGGATTCACCGAATCTGTCTTGCATTCCCATTCGAATAACTTTAGTAGGGGATGTTTGGCTTAATAATTCAGCAATAGCTCCGCCTAGTCCGCCGATTATTTGGCCCTCTTCGACTGTAATGACTTTACCTGTTTTTTTAGCGCTGGCTATAATTGTCTTTTCATCCAAGGGCTTTATAGTCGGGATATGTATGACTTCAGCGTGTATGCCATCTTTTTCAAGCTTAGCTGCCGCAGCTAACGCCTGATAGGTCATTGTGCCGGTGCTCATGATAGTAAGGTCTTTACCCGCCTTATAGACATATGCCTTGCCGATTTCAAATGGTGTCTTGTCGGTTGTAATTATTGGAGTAGCTTCCCGGGCTAGGCGAATATATGCTGGCCTTTGGTCTGATGCGATAGCTAGAGTTGCGCGTTCGGCTTCAAGACTATCACCTGGAGCGATAACGACCATGTTTGGGAGTACTCTCATTAGAGCTATGTCTTCTAACATCTGGTGTGTTGCACCGTCAGGTCCAACCGAAACACCTGCATGAGAGCCTACTATTTTTACTGGCTGATCGTTCAAACAAACAGTGGTTCTAATTTGTTCCCAATTTCTACCCGGGCTAAAAGCTGCATAACTACTCACGAAAGGTATTTTACCCATTGCTGCCATTCCCGATCCTACTGTAACGAGGTTTTGTTCTGCAACTCCAACTTCAACAAAACGCTCTGGGAATTCTTTCTTAAATAAGCTCATCTGGGTTGATTCTGTTAAATCAGCACATGCTGCAACTACATTTACGTTAATTTTTCCAGCATTGAGTAGTCCGCGACCGAATCCTTTGCGTATAGGCTCACTAGAGATGTCCTTGTCTAGAACGTCCTTTATAAGGTTAAGATCATTCATGTTCGCTCCTAATTTTTCCTTGTAATGTTCTTAGTTCGCGCAGTGCTTTTTTAGCCTGTTCGGCATTAGGCGGTGATCCATGCCAGTGAAAATCGTATTCCATAAAGTCTACACCTTTACCTGGAATTGTATGGGCAATGATCATGACCGGCTTATCGACAACAGCCCTGGCCATGGCGCAGGCATCAATTACAGCTTCTATATTATTTCCATCGATTTCAATAACGTGCCATCCAAAACTTACCCATTTAGCCTTAAGATCATCAAGAGGCATAACCGATTCCGTAGGGCCGTCTATTTGGATATTATTCCGGTCAATAATTCCGATGACATTATTAAGGTTATATTTAGATGTGAGCATAGCAGCTTCCCAAATATTACCCTCATCGAGTTCACCGTCGCCTAGAACAACGTATACCCATCGGTGATGAATATCGTTCATTCGCATTGCTAGAGCCATACCAGCGGCCTGGCTCAAGCCGCAACCAAGGGGTCCACTTGTAGTTTCCATTCCGGGAAGTTTTGTGCGCTCTGGGTGTCCCTGTAATCTCGATCCTAATTGCCTTAATGTCTTTAGCTCAGACAAATCAAAATATCCAGCTCGTGCCATTGCTGCATAACGAACAGGTACGCAGTGACCATTGCTCAGTAAAAGCATATCTCTCTCTTCCCAATCTGGATTCTTCGGATCATGTTTTAAAATATCGAAATACAATGCAGTGAATATATCTGCAAGTCCAAGTGGCCCTGCACTATGCCCACTGCCAGCATGCAAAAGCATCTTAATTATATCTTGCCGTATTTCTACAGCTATTAGTTCGAGATCTTCAATTGAATGTGTCATGACGTGCTACTTTCCGCTAGTGCTTTGAGCTTATTATATGCTTTCATTGGATTCTTGGATAGGTGGATTGCTCCGCCAACATTTAATACGTCCACACCACCTAAAACGAGTTTGTGCACATTGGACTCATTGATTCCGCCGTCCCAGCCAATTTCGACACTTGCGTTATAGCGCTTTATTTCAGTAACTTTTTGTAACAAAGACAGATTTGCATGGCCTCCAAAGTAGCCTAGATCGCCGCTAAAAATTAAAACGTGGTCGATATCATCAATAGCCTGCCTTATCTTGCTTACTGGTGTCGCCTCTAAAAGCGCAACTCCTACTTTAATACCTGCAGATCGGATAGTCTGTGCGAGTTCGTAGAAATTTCCAACTGACTCAGCGTGCAATATTATCATATGTGGCTCAAGAGCTATGAGATCTTTTAGAAAAGGTCTAGAGGCTTCATACATAAGGTGTACGTCGGCAGTAATTCCAACAGGCCACCAAGCATCCTTTGGGTCAACAAGTTTCGTAGGAGCAAAGACTCCGTCGGCAAGATCAACATGTATACGCTTGGCGAATTTAGCAACGTCATTCATTTGATTTTGATAAAGTGCTTTGCTTGTTGCAGTAATAGTTGGACAAATAATAGCCATGCTACTCTTTCACGACATATTCTTTTACTGCCGCAGAAAGCACAGATTTTTCAGGCAAGGCATATATCTTAGGGTTATTCTGAGTATACGTAGCAAAATAAGGGCAAGCAGTTGCTACGCCTTCTATATTTTTTGTACTAAGAAGCTTACCGGTTGATGCATCGTATATAGTCAGTCTGTATGTAACGTTATATACAGATACTTTTTGTTCTTGTTTATTATCATCAGTAAGGTCGCACTTAATACCCGTATCAGTTTCTTTAATGCGAGTTAAACACCCAACGAGCTGCGTGCTAGTGAACTTAGTATAGTCAGCCTCCCAAGTACTATCTTCAAGTGCTACATCCGAAAGACTGTATTGACCGCTGTTTGTCGTAACCTCATCAAAAAAAGCTATTGGTCGTTTTTTAGCATCAGTAATACTTGTATTGGTGATCCTAGAACCACTGCAGACGGTCGAATAATCTAATAGTGAAGTAGCTTTTATCTGACTATTTCCAGGTGTTGGGCCGTTTGTTTTAGTGTCCTTAGAATCCTTAGAAATAAGTACTGCGAATACTCCAACCACAATTACTATAATTAAAATAACCCCAATTATCGTAAGAAAAAGCCGTTTTGTTTTGGCGTTCGTTTCATCAGTTTCAACTACAGTTGCTTCTGTTTTAATTGCACCCTGAGGCTTGATAATCTTTTCATGACTATCGCTTGCATTAAGAGTCGGCGGCTCAATCGGCTGGTCGTTAGTGGGTTTAGTATCTTTCATAGTTACTGTCTATTATAAGCATAAGCTTTATCATAATAAAGACTAGGTTATCATTTCATCAAGTTCACGGTTACGACGGATAAATCTAGGTGCTGCCGCAAAAGGAGTATTTAGAAATGCCTCTACGAGCAATGAAGCATCATCGGAAGCTAGTATTTTTGCAGGCAAGCACAGAATATTACAATCATCGTCATTCCTTGCAGATTTTACAGATTCAATATCAAAGCCTACGCAGGCACGGATACCCTTGTAGCGATTAGCTGCAATCGCCATGCCTTGGCCACTACCACATATAAGGATGCCCCGAGGCTCTTGTGAGGTATCTTGACGCAATCCGGCAACAACCTTTGAAGCGAAGATTGGGTAGTCATCTTCTGGGTTCAATGATTCATCACCTTCGTCTGTAATGTCATAGCCTGCGGATCGCAAATATCGCAGCAGACTGCTCTTCAAATGAAATCCGTTATGATCGGCTCCGACGTATATATTCATGACAGCATTCTTTTACTAACTATGGTGTTCTTTATGATCGTGTTTTTGGTGAAGCAATCTACCGGTATCGGCAACAAGTTCGATAAGACGATTACTATAGCCCCATTCATTGTCATACCATGCCACCACTTTTAGCATATCGTCGTCAATAACAGCGGTAAGACTAAGGTCGACAATTGCAGAGTGACTATTGCCAATGTAGTCGCTACTAACAAGCGGTTCGTCAGACACTGCTACGATACCCTGATAGTAAGGCTCTTTTGCTGCCTTCATAAATACTTCATTAACAGACTCAACTGTGACTTTCTTTTTTGTAATTATTACGAAGTCACTGAGTGATACAACTGGAGTTGGTACACGAACGCTCATACCTCCAAAGACACCTTTTAGGCTTGGCAAGGTGAGTGCTGCCGCCTTGGAAGCTCCAGTAGTAGTTGGAACTATATTTTCTGCTGCATTTCTTGCTTCACGCAAATCTTTAGCAGGTGCGTCTTGTAATTTTTGACTGGCAGTGTAGCTATGGACAGTGGTCATCATTGCTTTTTTAATACCAAAATGACTTTCAATAATTGAAGCTACGGGAGCTATACAGTTAGTAGTGCATGAAGCATTACTGATGATGTCTTCAGCAACCTCTAACTTATCTTCATTTACGCCCAGCACAATAGTTGACGCACCGTCACCTTTTGCAGGACCAGAGAGTACAACTTTATGCGCTCCCGCTGTAATATGTGCCTTGGCAAGCTCTGGGTCGACGAAAAATCCAGTAGATTCAATAACTATATCGATCTTCATATCTTTCCATGGCAAAGCACCCGGCTCTTTTTCAGCAAGAATCTTAATTAGTTTTTTATCAACGATAATATGTTCGTCGTCAAAACCTACTTCGTGCTGATAGAGGCCGTAGTTACTATCGTGCTTTAAAAGATGCGCAAGTGTTTTTGTGTCTGTTAGGTCATTGATAGCAACTATCTCAATGTCACTACGTTCAAAAGCAACCTTAAATGCACTTCTACCGATACGTCCGAAACCATTAATTGCCACTCGTGTTTTCATAGTTTGCCCCCTGGCTTATTAGCTTATGTTCTATACTTAAGCATAACAGAAAACGAAGGCAATCTTCAAGAATTGTAGTATATGAATTAAGCCTGGTCAGCCCAACGTTTTTGACACTCTACAATTGTAGCTTTAGCTTCTTCAATATTTCCCCATCCTAGAACTTTCGTACTATTTGGTTTTTTGAGATCTTTATAGTGCGTAAAGTGATGAGTTAACTGATTGATCCACTGTTTTGGTAGATCTTCAAGAGTCTGAATAGCGTTTCCTGTAGCGCGATCGTCTTCTGGAACTACGACAACTTTGTGATCCATTTCGTTGTCATCTTCAAAATTCATAATTCCGATAATACGAGCTCGAACTACAACTCCGGTTGGAATAGCGGAACCGCATACCAATAAGACATCAAGTTCATCGCCGTCCTCGTCTAATGTTTGAGGAATAAATCCATAGTTACATGGCTTTGCAAAAATTTCTGGCTCAACTCGATCAAGTTCAAAAATTGCTTTCTTTCTATTCCATTCAACCTTTAGGTTTGAACCCATAGGTATCTCGTTTACAACATTAATTGTGCCGTCTGAAACATTTCCTGCATCTAGTATTATATTAAAATCAGCCATATTATATTTCTCCTTTGCTTAATATCTATAATACACCAAATCCAACCTATTAATTATTTTTTATTGAGGTCATGCAATTCTTGGTGGTTTTGTTTGATACACTATATGTAATATGAACGTTATCGGACATCGCGGTGCTGCAAATATTGCACCTGAGAATACTATATTAGGCATTAAGACGGCTATGAAAGCTGGTGTTGATGCAGTCGAGTTTGATATCCGTGTAAGCAAGGACTTGAAGTTATATCTATGTCATGATGCAAGTCTTAATCGAACATATGGAATAGATAAAAAGGTCTCTGATCTCACAAGCTCCGAACTAGATAAGATAAAAGATAAAGACGGTAACCGAATACCGACTCTTGAGTTAGCACTTGAAGCCTGTGGTAAAACAACGGCGATCATTGAAGCAAAGAGCGGCAACTGGTCTGAACCACTATCTAAAATACTGCATAGGCATCCAAATAAAAAAATTCACAGTGTCATATCATTTAATCACCAAGAGTTGAATAAGTTTCAGAAACTTCAGCCCGATATTCCTTTATACGTACTCGAGCACCGAAATGCCTTTGACGCCATCAATGCAGCAAGGCTGTATGGGTTTCAAGGTATAGATGTAAACTTCTGGACGTTAAACCCGCTTGCATACGCACTGGCCTGGAGACACAACCTAGACATCATAGTTTTTACAGTCAATAAAGTCTGGATAGCTAAATTTTTGCGATTACTATATCCAGGCATTGCAATTACGACCAATGATCCACTAGTCATGCAACAATTCCGTACTAATAAAAGGAAAAAGAAATGAAAGCACTATTTATTCGATCAATTAAAGATGCGGACCATATCTATACCTATTATTTTGAACCTGAGAATACGCTTCGCTACATTGCAGGACAGTTTCTTGAATTTCATATTTCGCATGAGCATCCAGACGATCGAGGACAAAAACGTTGGTTTACTTTATCTTCTTCTCCAACTGAAAGTCACATTGCAATTACGACTAAAATTGATCCTGAGAAACCAAGCTCTTTTAAGAAAAAACTACATTCCCTTAAACCCGGGGATTCTATTGATATAAGCGAAGCTATGGGTGATTTTGTATTACCAAAAGATGAATCAACTAAGCTGGTATTTATTGCGGGCGGTATTGGTGTAACTCCATTTAGATCAATGATTACTTGGATTACGCAAAAACATGCCACTCGCTCTATTCAACTAATCTACCTGGCCCAGAGCCAATCACAGGTTGCTTTTATGGATGATCTCTCGCAGCCTTTTGTAGAGCTACACGTTCTTAGCGATGGCAAACGACATAGTGCGCTTGACCTAGAAAAACTTATTGGTGAAATAAAGACAAAACATATCTACGTTTCAGGGCCTGAACCAATGGCAAAAGCATTAGCTACAGATTTTAAGTCTATGGGGCTTAATCGATATCAGATAGTAACTGATTACTTCCCTGGATACGAATCTATTTAATTCAACTAGCGCTTAAGATTATCTAGATACTCTCTAATTTCTAGAGCAGCTGTGGCACCTTCGCCGGTAGCACTTGCAATCTGCATAGTTGCACCGCTTCGTACGTCACCAGCGGCAAAGACACCTTTAACGCTTGTTTCAAGATGATCGTTTGTTTTAATAAGCTTGATTGCATCAAGTTCAACATCAGATCCTTTAAGAAACTGCGTATTTGGCTCTAAGCCTACGAATACGAATACACCGTCTACTGGATATTCTATTTTCTTACCAGTTGTTTTTCTAGTGCTCAATACATGATGAACCTTGTTGTCGACTGCGACTATTTTGTCAGTAGTTGTATTAAGGTGAATCGTAATCTTATCTCTATGTTTCTTCAGTTCATGTTGTAGGACTTCAGAGGCACGGAAAGAGTCACCCCTAACAAGAAGATCGATATGACTAGCGTACCTAGTTAGAAAAATAGCTTCTTGTACAGCAGAGTTACCACCTCCAATAACAGCCAGTCGTTTATCCCTATAGAATGCACCGTCACAAGTTGCACAGTAATGGACGCCACGTCCGAAGTATTCCTTTTCTCCAGGAACGCCAATCTTCTTCCAGTCACTACCAGTAGCTAAAAGTACAGCTCTAGCCTTGAATAATCCACTAGTAGTATCTAGCTCGATGTGGTCGCCGGAACGCTTAATACTAAGGACGTCTCCAAGCTCAATTACAGCTCCAAAACGTTCAGCCTGTAATCTGAGGTTATCTGCAAGCTCAAGCCCAGCTACACCCTTAGGAAAGCCTGGGTAGTTATCAATCCAGTCGGTGACAGCAGCAAGTCCGCCGATAGCACCTTTCTCGAAAAGAAGAGTCGTAATATCTTCTCGTGATGTATATAATGCGGCGCTTAAGGCTGCTGGGCCTGCACCTACCATAATTACGTCCCAAATTCGATGGCTATGTGCATCAACTACTTTTTTTGCTTCTGTCATAAATACCCTCTTATTACTTTTATGTGTGGTCCTAGGCTACGGCTGGCGCAAGTTTAGCAAGGTTATAGCCAACAATAACTTCCTTAGAATCATCATTCTTTGTAACGATCGTTACAGGAACTGCTAACTGACCACTTGCTTCAAATGCTTCTTTTTGACGTTCTGGATGATCATCCAAATTTACTTCTTTATACGTATGTCCTTTTGTTCCTAGCCATTTCTTTACCATAACGCAGTAGGCGCATGTGTTTGTCGTATAGATTGTAATATCTTTTACCATTTTTACTTTTCCTCTTTGTATTAATAGTTATGTATAAAGCATTATATAGTGCTTATGTATCAAGTCAATACACTATATATTGTGTTTATTGCCCAATTTTAACTAATTCAATGTCGAAAACGAGGGGTTCGTTTGGACCAATCTTTGGTGGACTACCTTGTTCGCCATATCCAAGAGATGCTGGGATTAGTAAGCGACGTTTTCCACCAACTTTCATGCCTGGAACGCCTTCTTGCCATCCCTTAATAACGTTACTAAGTGGGAAGGTTGCAGGTTCACCTCGTGATACTGATGAGTCAAATACTATGCCATTTTTTGCGAGTGCACCCGTGTAATGCGCAGTTACTGTATCACCTGGCTTTACTTCAGCTCCTGTGCCTACGACTGTGTCAATTTTTTGTAATGTTTCTACCTGAGCAACTGGTGTAAAGTTTTCTAGTTTTTGATTGTCCAATTTATTCTCCTTTAATGTATTATCTACTGTTGCGCTTTTAGCGAGTTCTTTATCTCGTTTGTTCTGTTGATGCGACTGCCATATGACGAGTCCGCTAAATCCTATTGCTGAGAACAAGAAAAAGACTGATAACGTCAAAGCTGCAATCCGTTGGCCTAGTTTCGCCATATGTACCCCTTTTTTAGTTACCATCTAAGTATAGCAAAGGAGATGGATTGTTTTATGGAAAAATAGATGTATTTTTTAATTATTGAGTAGTAAACGTTTCGGCTTCTTTAGGAAAACCGTCTTTAAGTGAGGCAATAATCTTGTGTTTTAATTTTTCTGATAAAAATGGTACCGATTCAAGCTTATCCAGAGGTAGCCACATTGGTGTATACGTGTTCTGTCCAAGCTTATTGATATGGACTTCGTCGGCATGAGGGTGCAATACGGGAACGCCGGAAACATATGTACAAACAAATACGTACTGGGTTCCATATACATTCCCAGCATGTTCTACAAATACTAAACGTGGGTGTGCAACATGTACCATAGTTTCTTCATGGATTTCACGCAGTAGTGCGACTTCATGGCTCTCACCCATCTCTACATGACCACCAATTAAGGTATAGTATTCCTTGCCAAATTTATTACGCTTCATGACTAGAAGATTATTATCGTGAATAATTATTGCTCTAACTGCTTGTTTCATATACGTCGTATTCCTTTAGCTTATTCTTAACATCTTCTTTAGTACCACTCTGTATTTGCAATAGCTGGTCGTATATACCGCCTGAATGAGAAAGTTCTTCTGGACTACCAACCTCACTAACAGAGCCTTTCTGTAGTGTGATAATAGTATCTACACTTTGAATAGTACTTAGTCGGTGAGCAATGATTAAAGTAGTCCTGCCTTTCATGAGACGCTCCAACGCTTCCTGGACCATTGATTCGCTCTTACTATCCAAGCTACTCGTTGCTTCATCGAGAATAAGTATTGGAGCATCTTTAAGTAAAGCGCGAGCTATAGCAATGCGCTGCTTTTGGCCGCCACTTAATTTCAAGCCTTTTTCACCTATCTCCGCATCATAGCCTTTTTCAAGCTTTTTAATAAATTCATCCGCATTTGCTGCTTTAGCTGCTGCACGTATATCGGCAAGTGAAGCTTGTGGGTTGCCGTAGGATATATTTTCTTTAATTGTTCCGCTAAAAAGTGCAGGATCTTGAAAAACAATACCAATGTTTTCTCTAAGGCTTTGCTGCGTTACTTCCTGAATGTTTTGATCATCAATATTAATTGTTCCGCTATTTGGTTCGTAAAGACGCAGTAGTAGATTAGTCAGTGTTGTTTTACCTTCACCGCTTTCTCCGACAAGAGCAACTTTAGTATCAGGAGCGATCGTTATATTTATATCTTTAAGAACTTCTGTATCGCCATATCCGAATGTTACATTCTTAAAGCTTATTGCGCCTTGAGTAATTGCAAGTTTCTTAGCATCTTGTGTATCTATTATATCTGGAGTAATTTCTAGTATTTCAAAGTAGTCCTTACTGTCAGCAATAGCTCGCTGAGTATTTTCAACGAGAAAACTAATTGTAAATATTGGAATACGAATCTGCATTGAATATAGAATCAGAGCTACTGCTATACCTGGTGAAATCTGGCCATGTGCAGCTTGAATAAAAATAAAGATATAGATTAAGAAAAATATTATATTAAGTACAAAACGACGCTGAAAATCTTTTATATGCCAGTAACGTGACTGGGGCTTTGTATAATTAATAATATTTTGTGAGTGCTTATTGAAGAAACTGAGCTCACGTTTTTCCTGAATATAGCTCTTAACAACTTTGACTTGCGAGATAGACTCTGCGAAGCGCCCGCTGGCAATATCTGCATTATGGTTTATTTTTTTCTGGTAGCCTTGCCATGTAGAGCTAGCTTTAATGGTCATTAAAACAAATATAGGGTATAGGGTAAATAGTAGTAATGCTACCTGCCAGCTATAATATGCGACTATTGCGAGTGCTAGTACTGTACTGAAAATAAATTGCAGGAAGTTATTGCTCCATATTTGCATGAAGTTAGCTATCTGCACTATAGAGCGGTTAAGGCGATTTATAATCTTACCTGTCATATCGGAATCAAAATAGCTTTGTGGCAAACTAAGAAGATGCTGATAATACTTTGAGCCCAGTGATTTAGATAGCTTAGAGGCCATTTGGTCACCAATATGCCCATTAATGTTGGACAGCAGGTTAGATGCTAGGTCGCTTGCAAAAATAAGTACCACAATAAATACTAGCTTGCCTACGTTTGCGTCAGTACCGAATCTAATCTCATCAATAGCCCAACCACTTAAAAGCGGGTATACTAGGCCGACTGCTGCAATAAGGATCGAAAGTATACTAATAGTAATGTAGTAAGCTTTCAGCTCTTTAGTAAATTTAAGAATTCGGAAAATATATTTCATATCTAAATATTAAATTTCTTTTTTATCAACTTCATTAATAACACCTGCTATAAATTCACCAACTTCTTGCGTCGTTAGAGTTCGCTCCGGATGAGAGATATCCGCGCGCAAAGTAATCTGTTTTGGTGATTCAGGCTCTTTTTGGTAAATATCTAACGGCTGAATGTCGAAATTGTAGCCTGCGGAATCACCACGTTCGTGCATGGCCTGGAGAACGTTCTTCACAACATCACTATAATTTGTAGATTCAGTAGTACTTATGGTCATGTCTTGTTTAATGTGAGGGTAACGTGACTTTGCTACATAAGTGGTCTCTGGACCAGCAATTTTTAGTAGTGCCGCAATATTAATTTCAAATCCTGCAACGTGCTCTGGAAGTTTAAGTTTTTTACGAGTTGTAAATGTATACTCTCCAATTACGCCGATTGCATCTCCACTTTTAGTATCAATAATTAAAGAGGAGCGATTATGATTAAATGGTCCGTGAATTTGATGACCCTCAGCATTTGAAACTGGAACGTAGGTTAACGAGATGTTGAGCTTACCTGAGATATAGTCTAGGTAATGTTTTGCCTCATAGTAAGTAGCGCCCGTTGACTTGTCGGCAAGTTTATCTGACATGACATAGACTAGTGAAAGCATATCTAATTCGTTTGGCACATTTTCGCCTGTTACTCCGTTACTACGTATATGTGTTTTACCTATTTCAAATATTGCGAATTTATCATGACCAGCTCTAATGTTCTGATGTACCTTACTAAGTAAACTTGGTGTTAGTGAAATACGATAGTACTCAAGTGCAGGACTAAGTGCATTACTAAGCTTATAGGCATCGTTAGGATCTTGACCTGAATTAGACAAAAGAGTTCCTGAAACGAAGCTATAGTTCAAGACTTCAGTCGCTCCAGCTTGAGACAACATTGTACGGATAGAGCTTTTAAATTTCATCAATGGATTAACTTTAGTGGGTGAAGCAACTCGCGTAGGCAAAACAACCGGTAGCTTATCGAATCCATATAGGCGACCTACTTCTTCAACAATATCTTCGGGAAGTTCAATGTCTCTCCTCCAAAATGGTGCAGATATTTTCAACTGACCATGGTCAAAATCAACCTTAAACTCTACATTTACGAGTAATCCTTTGACTTGTTCGGAAGTTAATTCACTTCCTAGCCGACTGTTAATAAAATCAATGTCGCACATGACTGGATCCCAATATAGTAAATCTTTGCCTTCATATGAGTCATAGATATCGCCTACTGACCCTCCAGCGAATTCAGTTATGTTTTGAACCAAACGTGCAAGAATAGCTGGGTTTTGTTTTGGTGACTGCCCTTTATTAAAACGCGTTACTGCATCAGTAAATAGGCCATGACGCATACTACTTCGCCTAATTGTATACATATCGAAGGTCGCGCATTCAACGATTAGGTTTTTTGTAGTGTCATCGACTTCAGTTTGTGAACCGCCCATGATGCCAGCAAGTGCTATAGGCTGCTGGTCCGTTGCAATTACAATGTCTTTTTCAGATAAATTAATTGTCTGGCCATTTAATAGTTCTAGTGTCTCACCTTTTTGTGCCATGCGAGGAAAGATGGTAACTTCTCCAGAGCATAATGTCTTAACCTTATCGTAATCAAATGCATGCGTAGGTTGTGCGGTTAGGTGCATATAGAAGTTAGATAGATCGACAATATTATTGACTGGGCGGCTGCCAACACGAGTAAGCGCAGCTTGTACTCCGACACTACTAGCTTGCACATTAACGTCTTGAATAACCTGCACCATGAAGCGAGGTACGGCATCCATAATTTCGTTCTTAGAGGTAATTGCTAGATCCGAAACTACTGGCAATTCAATGGGACTAATATACCAATCTGGGCTTTCGAATTGCTGTCCACTTATTCCGGATAGTTCTCGAGCAATACCGAGAATACCAAAGCAGTCCGGCCGATGAGTAAACATTTTATTTTCACAATCAATAACAAGATCATCTAGGCCATATAGTTTCTTGAATGGCGTTCCTGGTTTGGCGTTCTCTAGACCTACAGCATCCGGACTAATCTCTAAAATGCCTTCATGCTCTTCACTTATATTAAGCTCCTTAGGGCTTGCCAACATACCATTACTAACTTCACCTCGAATTTCACGCGCTTCAAGTACATATGGCTCAGTATCGACACTACTAGGAACAGTAGCGCCTGGAGGAATCCACGCGACTACAAGATCTTCTGCAACGTTTGGAGCACCACATACTACCTGCACGAAACCTTCTTCGTTCCGTTTAACATCCTTAGTAACGTCACCGTCATCAATAAGGCAAACACTAAGAGTATCTGCGTTACTATGTTTTACGTATGAAACTATGCGTGCGACAACGATACCGTCATAACGAGGTCCCCATTTAATAACCTCTTCGACAGCTCCTAGTTGAGATCCGATCATACTGACTACGTCGTCGCTAGACCAAGTTTTAAGGTCAATATTACTGTAGTGTTGTGCCCAATTTATACTAAATTTCATGAAAATTGCCTTAAGAAGTCTAATTTACCTGCCTGGAAATGCCTGATGTCTTCGATACTATTCTTCATCATAACAAGCCGTTCAATACCACATCCCCATGCAAACCCAGTATAAACGGTGGGGTCTATGTCTGCAGCTTTAAGCACATTAGGATGTATCATTCCGCAACCGAGAAGTTCAAGCCACATATCTGCCTCTGTATCACCTTTTCTAAGTGATTCTGGTCGTTCTATAGCAAATTCAAAACTTGGCTCAGTGAATGGAAAATAGAATGGCTGTAATTTAGCTTTAATTTCTTGCCCAAAGTACTCGCTCATGAATGCCTTGAGAGTTGCTATAAGATTACCGACGTTCACATCTTTGTCGATATAAACTCCCTCAAACTGATGAAAGGTATGTTCGTGGGTTACGTCAACATCTTCGTTGCGAAAGACACGATCGGGAATAACGACAGCGATCGGTAAACCATTTGTAAGGTTATCTTTATATTGTCGTAGTACGCGGTTCTGCATAGTACTGGTATGTGCCGGAGCGATAAGTCCTTCGGTTGTCATGAATGTGTCATAGTCATCGCGGGCTGGATGGCCTTCGGGGAAATTAAGTGACTCGAACATATGATAGTCATCATCGATTTGCCGTGATTCGACTGCCTCAAATCCCATGCGACTAAAGATATCGACGATGTATTCTAGCTCAATCATAATAGGATGCTTACTGCCGAGCTTTGTTGATAATAAAGCGGGTCTTTTATTCTCAGGCGTATTTATATCAAATGGAGCAGTAACATCAATTGGTCCAAGTTCCTGATCCTCAGACTCTGCTTCGTTAACCCAAGATACAATCTCGCCCTTTAGAGCATTGATATTTCTTCCATATTCAGCCTTTTCTTCGTTAGGCAGGGTCTTTAAATTAGCCATCAGAGATTCTAGAGTTTTACTTCTTAGAATTTGTTTTTTTACATCAAGAGTTTCGAACTCAGCTTTGAGCGCGACTTTAGCCTGTTCAATTGAAATAGTAGAGGTAGACATATTAGGTTTATTATAGCAGTCTTGGGCTTTGGTAACCACACACAAAGAGGCGCAAATAATGCAGACTAATGCTGGTATACTACAGTTACCGTTATTAAAGAATTTGTAATAAGGAGATTAACGATGCCAACATTTTCATTTGATATTGTAAGCGACTACGATAAGTCGGAAATTATTAATGTATACGAACAGACAAAACGTGAGCTCGATTCTAGATATGATTTTAAGGGCACTTCTGCTGCAATCGATTGGAGCGGAGAAGCGAAAACAGGTTTCAAAGTTACTGGAGATAGCCAATATCAACTAGATGCAATCGTGGATATTGTTCGAAAAAAACTAGCAACACGTGGACAGAGCCAAAAACTACTTGATTTAAGTGCAACACCAGTGACATCAAACCTAAAAACTACCTGGGACATACCATTCAAAAAAGGTCTTGATCAAGAAAAGGCCAAGAAAATTACGGCAAAGATACGAGAAGTACTCCCTAAAGTAAAGACTCAGATTCAAGGCGATGAAATACGCGTCATGAGCCAGAGTAAGAATGATCTTCAAGATACAATGGCGATCATCAAAGAACAAGAATTTGACTTCCCTGTTTCATTTCAAAACTTTAGATAGATAGTTACGTTTCTAGAATATCAAGTTGATGCACGGCAACGTCGTCTACTGAAGAACTAGCCTTATCAGTGAGCTGTTGGACCTTATCAAGCTTACGTTCAATTGTTCTACTTTTAGATGATGCTGAATCAATGTTCTTGGTTGCTTGAACTAGCTTTTCTCGTGTCTTATCGAGAAGATCTCCGAACTTCGTGAATTCACCCTTAATGCCCGTTAAGAGTTCCCAAGCTTGTCCGGTCTGCTCGGCGATTGCTAACGTTCTAAATCCAAGCTGGTAGCTACTTAATATGGCTGCGATTGTTGTAGGTCCTGCAATCGTAACTCTATATTCAGATTGTAATTTTTCAAACAAGCCTGGTTCTCTTAATATTTCAGCGAACATTCCTTCTGTTGGAACGTACAATACTGCAAAGTCCGTAGTCTTTGGTGGCTGTATGTATTTGGCTTTAATTGATTTTGCCTCAGCCTTAACCCTATTCACCATAGCCTTTTGTGCTGCGACAGTTAATACTTGGTCACCCTTCTCTTGAGCAGCTACAAGCCTTTGATAATCCTCAAGTGGGAATTTAGCATCTATAGGAAGATATATGAAGCCTTTAGGTGAACTCTTATCCGGTAGTCTAATTGCAAAATCTACAGTATCGTTGCTCGTGGAGCTAAGCTTAACTTGCTTGTCATAATGATCCTTAATGAATACCTGCTCCAGTAAGTTTTCAAGCTGTACTTCGCCCCATGTACCACGCGTCTTGACGTTTGTAAGAACTCGCTTAAAGTCACTGACGTCAGATGCTAGATTCTGCATCTCTCCAAGCCCTTTATGTACCATTTCAAGACGCTCACTCACAACCTTGAAGCTTTGTGATAGGCGTTTTTCTAGTGTGCTTTGCAATTTCTCATCAACTGTCTCACGCATCTTCTCAAGTTTTTCTGCATTATCTTTTTGTAAACTCACTAGTCTTGTTTCAACAGTCTTTCGAATCAGCTCGAGTTTTTCGTCATTCTTATCACGTAGTTGTTCAAGTCTTTTATCTAGAGATTCTTTTGTCTGAGTTAATCCTACAGTTAGCTCTTGGCGTAACTCTTTGTTAGCATCATGGAATTCTTTACGATTACGCATGAACTCGTCACGCATCGCGGTGTCTAAGCCAGTACTATTCTTCTTTAGAAGCAGTACTACAATAAGCGCACAATTTAATATCCCGAAGATGACCAAAACTATTTCCATATTAGTAGTATAGCTTATAGCAGTTTATAGATAAACGCGCTTATTCTTATTCTGTAACATGATGAGCTATTTGAATTGCAAGGGCTACTAGACAAGCGCCAAGAATCATAAGAAACGGTTGTAGCTCAAATAATCTTTTATTGGTAGATTTTTCATGAATTGTTGGAATAATATCACTGAGTGCAATATACAACAGGAACCCTGCACTTACACCTAATAGCACTCCTAACGGTAACTTGGTGTTACTTCCTAACTGGAACGTTATAATCGCTGTCACAACAGTCGCAAGTGCGCTAATGAAGTTAATCAGTAGAACCTTAGATCGCTTTACGCCCTTTGACAGAAGCAATCCAAAATCACCTATTTCTTGCGGTATCTCGTGGGCAGCGACTGCTATTGTAGTTACTAT